>QAMH01000007.1 GCA_003149935.1 Coriobacteriia bacterium
GGGGGTTCTGTCACGTCCATGGACGTGACAGAACCCCCGTCCCCGCTGTCACCCCCGCCCCATTAATTCTTCGCGTGAAATACAAACACGCGCGCGTGTTCGGGTGATACCCTATACTAGTTGTGCCAAATGGCCCTGATGCCTTGCAAAACGTAGTCCGAGGAGAGACGTCTCGCATGAACCTGAATCCGGCAATCGTTATTCCCACGTACTGGTGTGGGCGCAGGTCAACGCATTCGATTAATCGCGGTGTCGTGTACGACCACATGACTCCAATCGATCAGCCGGGTGAGCTGCCCCGTTGCCTTGAGTCGCTGCGTCACGTCGTCGGCGTCGATCGCATCATCTTGCTTGTCGCAGCCGAGCCGGGCGTCGAGAACCAGGCGTCCGAGCGCGTGCGTGCCATCACCGATCATTTCATGGATCTCAACATCGTGGTCATCGGTGATGCCGAGATGCGCCTCATCCACCGCCGTTTCGAGCAGGTCGGCGTGGGCGAGTACAAGGGCGCGGCCTGTCTCACGGGCTACGGCGCCATCCGCAACCTCGGTCTCATCGTTGCCTCGATTTTCGGCCACGATACGGTCGTGTTCATCGATGACGACGAGGTCATTCCCAATGCGGATTTCCTCGAGCGCGCGATGCATGGCATTGCCTGCAAGACTCCGACGGGATCGATTATCACGGCCAAGACGGGCTTCTTCTACGATAGCTACGATAGCCCCAAGGCTCCCGAGGACGTGCCCTGGTACGATCGCTTCTGGAACAAGGCAGCCGATTTCAACGATTACATCGACGGTGCGTTGAGGGGCCCGCGCCTGAGCCGGTCCAACGTATGCTGCGGCGGCTGCATGGTGCTGCACGCAGATTCGTATGGCAGCATCGCCTTCGACCCGTGGATTGCCCGCGGCGAGGATCTCGACTACCTCATCAACGCACGCATGTACGGCAATGACGTCTGGTTCGACAACCAGTTCAGCTTGCTGCACCTCCCGCCCGAGGGCTCGCAACACTCAAGCCGCTTCGAGCAGGATGTCTATCGCTGGTTCTACGAGGTGCGTAAGATCGAGTTTGCCAAGACGCAGATCGACCTCATGCAAATCACACCTTCGACGCTCGACCCCTACCCTGGCCCGTGGCTCGACCCGTCCATTCATCGCCGTGCGCGCTTTACCGCGTATCTGCGCGCCATCGGCCATAAGGAGCATGCCGAGTACTTCCGCATTGGCAACAAGACCATCAAGAATGCCGGCGAGTTTGCGCGCGAGAACTGCGCCAACTATTTCGAGCTGCAGCATCAGTGGCCCAACATCGTACGCGCCATGTGGTCCAATTCGGCGCTTGCCACGCAGCTTGGCACGAGCGGCCTGCAGAGTTCGTCCGCAAGTTATACGAGCCGCTTCTCAGCAGTTACGGCCGAGCAAGAGTAAGTACCTGCGCACGGAAGAGGCAAAGCGATGGACGTGCAAAAAGTAGCAGGCTACACCATGCTCATCGTGTGCTATATCGTTTTCAGCCTCTTTGCGATCATGGGCATCGTCTTCTACGACGATGTTTCGCCGTGGGTGGCGCTTGTCGCCAGCATCGCCATGTTCGTGCTCACGATTATCGGGCTGCGCTCGGCGGGCTCTTCCGACCACGCCCGCGCTCGGCAGTCCAACCAGACGCTCGACCTCGCGAGCAAGACGGTCACCTTCATGCGTCAGGGTCTCGATGCCGATTCCGCCCAGGCGGTATGTGAGTTGCTGCTACCGGCAGCCACGGCCGATGCCGTCGCCATCACCAACCGCGAGCGTGTCTTGGGCTTTTCGGGCCTCGACCGCGAGAATCACCTGCCCAACTCGCCCATCCAGACGATGAGCACGTACATGACGCTCGAGGATGGCATCACGCGCGTCCTCGAGACCTCGGGGGCCGTGGGCTTCAGCCGCGAATCGGGCAAGCTCAAGGCGGGTATCGTCGTCGCGCTTATCGTCAACAAGCGCATCGTCGGTGCGCTCAAGTTCTACTATCGCTATCCTCATAGCCTGGGCGAGAACCAGAAGGCCATCGCAGAGGGCTTTGCCCAGCTGCTCTCCACGCAGCTCTCGCTTTCCTATCTGCAGCAGCAGACCGAGCTTGCTGCGCGCATGGAACTCAAGGCCATGCAGGCGCAGATCAACCCGCATTTCCTCTTCAACACCCTCAACACCATCGCCTCGGTTACGCGAACCGACCCCGTCAAGGCGCGCGTCATGTTGCGCGAATTCGCGACCTACTATCGCCGCATGCTCGAGAACTCCGAGGACTTCATTCCCCTGGCCAAGGAGGTCGAGCAGACCGAGCGTTACCTTATGTTTCAGAACGCGCGTTTTGGCGACGACGCTATCACGCTGCATGTCGACATCGAGCCTGGTCTCGAAATGCTCAAGATGCCGTCGTTCATGTTGCAACCTCTTGTCGAGAACGCCGTCGGCCATGGTCGGCGCGATGACGGAACGCCTCTCAACATCACCATCAAGGCATACCGCACGTCAGATAGCGTCACGATCTCGGTATCCGATGACGGCGTGGGCATAGAGCCCGAGCGTCTCGAGAACCTTCTCGACCGCGAGTCGGAGACGGGCATGGGCATCGCGCTCAAGAACGTCAACGCGCGCCTCAAGGCTTTCTTTGGCGCGATATCCGGCCTCTACATCGATTCGGAGTACGGGAAGGGCACGACTGTGTACCTCAACCTATACGATGCCCTCGTTGACCAGAGTATCGACATCAGCGACGATGAGGTCGGCGGCAACTCTGCCCCCGCGCTCGAATCGTCTGCTCTCAAAGCTTCAGCCGAGGCCCATGATTTGCAGGATATTATCTAGCCCATGTATTATTCGCACGCGTACATCGTTTGATGTTAGAATCAAGGGAACGATGCACAAAGGAGACACTCTATGCTCAAAGCCATAATTGTTGATGACGAAGCATCCGCGCGCTCTGATCTGCGCTTTCTTCTTGATGAAACCGGCGAAGTCGAAGTTGCCGCCGAGGCGACCAACGTGCGCGAGGCCATCGAGCAGCTTAAGGAGGTCGGCGCCGACATCATATTCCTCGACGTGAACATGCCAGGCGTTGACGGCCTGCAGCTTGCAGAAGCCTTAAACGAGCTCAAGTATCCGCCCTACATCATTTTCGTGACCGCGTACAGCGAGTTTGCCGTCAAGGCGTTCGAGGTAAACGCGACCGATTACCTGGTAAAGCCGGTTGAGACCGATCGCCTCATACAGGCAATCAGCAAGGTCAAGCAGCTCATCACCGCGCAGGGCCGCTCTACCACCAACGAGCGCATCCCCGTCGAGAAGGGCGGCAAGAAGCTGCTCATTCCCGCCAGCAAGATTCACTTCATCATGGCGAAGGACGACTACTCCTACCTGCACACCGAGAACGACCGCTATCTCTCGACGGTCTCGCTTGCCCAGCTCGAGGCCAAGCTCGAGCCGCTCGGTTTCTTCCGCGTACACCGTCGTTACCTTGTGAACCTCGCATGCGTGAACGAGGTCGATCCTGTCAGCGGTGGCACCTTGTTGCTCACGCTCAGCGGCGAGGACGAGCAGATTCCCGTATCGCGCCGACGCGTCTCCTCTCTCAAGAAGGCGCTCGGTCTGTAATTCTTCAAGTGGGACAAATGGACAGGTCATTTGTCCCACTTTTTTGCACTGACAGTGAGACACATTGGACAGGTACATCTGTCTCATTCCACAAGAGGAGCGACTACATGGCTGAGCAGATTACGTATAAGGATGCCGGCGTCGACATTGACGAGGGCGCCCGCGCCGTCGATGCGATTCGCGCGAGCGTGAAGTCGACGTATCGTCCCGAGGTCATCGGCGATATCGGCGGATTCGGCGGTCTGTTCTCTGCCGCTGCGCTCAAAGAGATGGATGATCCCATTCTCGTGAGCGGCACGGATGGTGTTGGCACCAAGCTCGCCCTAGCGCAGATGGCCGGCAAGCACGATACCGTCGGCATAGACTTGGTCGCCATGTGCGTCAACGACGTTCTGGCTTGTGGCGCGGAGCCGCTGTTTTTCCTCGACTACGTCGCTATCGGCAAGCTGAGGAGCGAGCACATCGCGCAGGTGGTGGGCGGCATCGCAGAGGGCTGCCGTCAGGCGGGCTGTGCGCTCATCGGCGGCGAGATGGCGGAGCATCCCGGCGTCATGGATCCTGACGATTACGATCTCTCGGGCTTCTGCGTAGGCGTGGTCGATCGTCCCAAGATGCTCAACCCCGCTGACGTCACCGAGGGTGACGTCATTCTGGGCCTTGCCTCGACGGGCATTCACTCCAACGGCTTTTCGCTCGTACGTCGCGCCGTCACCGAGGTCATGGGCATCGACGAGCTTACGGTCGAGCGTGACAAGCTCGATGGCGTATCCGTGCTCGACGCTCTGCTCGCTCCGACGCGCATCTACGTCAAGTCCATCCTGGAGCTGCGCCGTGCGGTGCCCCAGATTCACGCCGTTGCGCACATTACCGGCGGCGGCATCACCGAAAACCTCAACCGTGCTCTCAACGACCATGTGGACGCGCAGGTTGACGAGGGCACGTGGACGCAGCCGCCCATCATCGACTTCGTGGTCGAGAAGGCGGGTCTGTCTCGCACCGAGGCGCTCAAGACCTTCAACTGCGGTATCGGCATGTGCGTGATTTGTCCGCCCGAGGTGGAGGAGGCCGCAATTAAGCAGCTTAAGTCCACCGGCGAGAAGGTCTTCAAGATCGGGACGATAATCCCCGGCGATGGGAAGGTCGTGTATCGTGGCTAAGGAACCCATGAAGCTCGCCGTATTCATCTCGGGTACGGGCACGAACATGGTCGCCATCCACAACGCCATCAAGGCCGGCGAGCTGGACGCCACCATCGAGCTCATCGTCTCTTCGAACGATCACGCCAAGGGTATTCAGTACGCTCAAAACGAGGGGCTTGACCTGCTGGTTTTCACGCCTGCCGACTATGATGACCCCGAGGCGGTCGATGCGAGGATCGTCGAGGCCCTTAATGAGCGCGACATTGATTACGTCGCGATGGCCGGCTACATGCGCAAGGTCACGCCCGTGCTGCTCGATGCGTACCCCAATCGCGTCGTCAACCTCCATCCGGCATTGCTGCCGGCGCATCGAGGCGCCCACGCTATTCAGGATGCCTTCGAAGCGGGTGATGAGGTGACGGGAATCACCATTCATTTTGCGAACGAGGAGTACGACAAGGGCCCAATTATCTTCCAACAGGAGGTCCCCGTGCTGCCTGACGACACGCTCGATGACCTCGAGACGCGCATTCATGCGGCCGAGCATGAATACTATCCCCAGGTCTTGCAGCGGATAGCCCAGGGCGAAGTCCAGGTCTGATTTCAGTCCGAATTCACTCGGAGACATGTCGGATTTCACTCGGAAAAAATCCGGTGATTCGACCATAAACGTTCGGCGATTTTGACAGATTCGCGGTGCATCATCTTTCCCGGAAAGCCGAGGTGGAAGGAGGTGCTCACCATGAACCGAACCAACGGCCCACTCACAAGCAAGCTTAGACGAGCGCGTCACGGCGTCCGCATTACGCGAGGCTCGAGTTCCTCCTCACTCGCTCACGCACGCGTGGCTCGTATCGTCTGCGCCCTATCCCTTGTCTCCCTATGCATCGTGTTCATGGCGCAGCCGGCCCTCGCAGCGACTTGGCCCATATCCACCTCGGCGCTTTCCGCAACGCTCGCGTTTCATCAGTCCTATTCGGCCGGGAGTAATAGCTATGTACATAGCGGCATCGACATACCCGCGTCTGCCGGTTTGCAGATAATCTCACCGCTTGCTGGGACGGTACGTTTTACCGGCGCCGTACCGTCCGGCGACTCACGAACGGGCGGCACGTCATCAGACAAGACGATGAACGCCGTTTCCATAGAGCTCAGCGACGGCCGCACCGTTACCCTCATGCCCTTTGCATCCATAGATGTACGGGAAGGCCAGACAGTTGCGGAAGGAGCTCCTCTCGGTACCCTGGCCGCATCGGGTGACGTCTCGACGTCTGCAACGCACCTGCACATGGGCTACAAGCAGGGCTCACGCTATCTTGACCCGATGTTGCTCTTCGGTATGGCAGGCGATGCACCAGGCGGCGCTGCGGCAGCGCAGTCAGCTGCAGAGGTGCTCGACGCGAGTGCGTCCATGCCCCTGGCGAGCGCCGAGGCAGCGCCCTCTGTTGGCGAGTCCGCAAGCCCCTCTGCACATCTCGAGCAGCCTGGCATCATCAGCGTACCCGAAGAATCGACCATCACGAGCAGCGAGTCCTTTGGGGCGATCGAGACGGGCGATTACGAGCTCACGCCGCAGGACGCTCCTGCACCAGCAGGCTTTCTCGTGGATGCGCTCGGCTGGCTCGGCGATGCATGCACGGGTCAGTTCGTGGGGATGGTAGAGGCGCTCTTCGGCGTCTCGTGCAGCAAGGAAATGGCCCTCGCTGTTCTGTTTGCGGCAATGGGCGCGCTCCTCCTCGCATGTGTTGCCTGTGTCAGGCGCCACCGGTCACAGCTGCAGAATCGTTTGCATACCTGGAAAGATTCCTTGTCATTGCCCGATGGAGGTGGTAGCATGCAAAAGTTATTTCCTGCTTCGGGCGCAGCCTTCATGTCCCGAAGCCGCATAGCCCAGAGGAGGTGACCACATGAAGGCTTACGAACTGCTGTTTTTTGTCGACCCGTCTATCGACGAGGAGACGCGCCTTGCAACGAGCAAGCGTATCGATACCGCGATTACCGAGCAAGGCGGCAAGGTGAGCAACGTTGAGGATTGGGGTAAGCGCAAGCTTGCGTACGAGATCAACGGTCTTGCCGAAGGCGATTACACTCTCATCGATTTCGAGGCTGATCCCACTGCAATTGCAGAGCTCGACCGCGTGCTCCACATCATGGACGCTGTCCAGCGTTACATGATCACGCGTCGCAACGGTGAGGCAGCTTCGGTTGAGAGCGCGTAAAGCACGGCTTTTGCGCTCGGCTGAAAGGAACGATTTAACATGAGCATCAACAGGGTAATGATTTCTGGCAATCTCACGCGTGATGCCGAGCTGAGGACCACTCCTTCGGGGACGTCCATCCTGAGCTTCGGCGTTGCGGTCAACGATCGTCGTCGCAACGCGAACGGTGAGTGGGAAGACTACGCGAATTTCATCGATTGTACGATGTTCGGTCGTCGTGCCGAGGCGCTTGCACAGTACCTCACCAAGGGCGTCAAGGTGGCCATTGAAGGTAGGCTGCACTACAGCTCCTGGGAGGATCGCAATTCTGGCCAGCGAAGGAGCAAGGTCGACGTGACCGTCGACGAGCTCGAGTTCATGTCATCGCGCAACGGTGGCGGCCAGGGTGGCTATGATGCAGGCGGCAATTACGGCGGCGGCAACAACTACGGTGGCCAGAATGCCGGCGGCAACTATGGCAACCAGTCCTATCAGCAACCGCAGGGGAACGTCGTCCCGGAGCCTCCGACTCCGAGTGCCTATGACGACAGCGACATTCCCTTCTAGACACTATCGCATTCAAGAATCAGTGAGGAGGAACCATGGCTGATTACGCTCGCGCACCGCGTCGCAAGTATTGCCCCTTCTGCAAGGACAAGGTCGAGTTCATCGACTACAAGGACGCTCAGACGCTGCGCCGCTACATCACCGATCGTGGCAAGATCAAGTCCCGCCGCGTGACGGGTGTGTGCACCCAGCATCAGCATGAGCTCGCGACCGCTATCAAGCGTGCTCGTGAGATGGCTCTGCTGCCCTACACCGTGAAGATCGTTTCCGGTAGCGGTGGCCGCAGGAATCGCTAGTGCATCTTCATGCACGAACTGGTCGGGCGTCATAGCGACGCTTGGTCAGGCCCGCATTCGGGCAATGAGGCGCGTACATATATGTAAGCAGTCCTGCGCCATAGCGGGACATAGAGAAGGTTAGAAACATGAAAGTTATTCTGCTGAAGGAACTCAAGGGCCGTGGTGGCGAGGGCGACGTCGTGGATGTCGCTCAGGGTTACGCGGTGAACTACCTGCTTCCGCAGGGCATCGCAATTGAGGCCACCAAGGGCGAGCTCAAGCAGCTCGAGCAGCGTCGCCACAACATCGAGAAGCGCGAGCTTGCTCGTACCACCGACGCAAACGTGCTCAAGAACGCCCTCGACGGCAAGACCGTCAAGGTTTACGCCCGCGTCGGTGAGGAGGGCCAGCTCTTCGGCTCCATCACGACCGCCATGCTTGCCGAGGCCATTCTCGAGCAGCTCGGCGTTACGGTCGATCGCAAGAAGATCGATCTGGGCAAGGCCATCAAGACGGCTGGCAAGCACGAGTTCACCGTTTCGGTGTACCGCGACATCAAGGCTACGCTCGAGGTCAACGTCGTGAGCGATGACGACTCGATCGAGATCGTCGAGACGATTGAGGAGCGCCTGGAAGACGAGCCCGAGCTTCCCGCTGGCGACGAAGAGGTCGTCGAGGAGACCGAGGCTGTTGCCGAGGTTGCCGAAGACGCCGAGTAATCTCACGCGGCATAGGTTTTGCACGAGGGGCGGGTCGTAGGCTCGCCCTTTGTTTTTCGAGAGATGTAGCGAGTGGAAAGGCATATCATGCGGGTCGGGACACAAGACGTCGATGCCATCATCTTCGACTTCGATGGCACGCTTGCAGACTCCATGTGGGTCTGGGATGAGGTCGACCGCATGTTTCTCGCCAAGCGCGGCATCCCCTTTACCGATGAGTTCGGCGAGATGATCGCCGTACTTGGGTTCGAGCTTGGGGCAGACTTCGCCATCGAGCATTTCGGGCTCGACGAGCAGCCCGAGGACATCATCGAGGAGTGGAAGTCCGCGGCCGAGGAAGGCTATGCGACGCAGGTCATGCTCAAGCCCGGTGCATTCGAGTATCTGCAGCGCTGCAAGGAGGCCGGCATACCCCTGGCTATTGCGACCTCCCTGCAACGTCATCTGCTCGAGCCAGCGCTTGCGAACAATGGCGTGCTCGATTTGTTCGACACCATCTGCGTATGCGATGAGCTGAAATGCGGAGGCAAGTCCAATCCGGTCGTTTACCTCGAGGCGGCACGCCAGTTGGGCGTTCCTGCCGAGCGTTGCGCCATCTTCGAGGATGTTGTCACGGCTGCCAAGTCCGCCAAAGAGACGGGTGCCTACGTCGTCGGTGTCTACGATGAGCACAAGCAGCAGGCTACCGACGAGCTCAGGAAGACGGTCGATTTCTTCATCACGGACTATGCGGAGCTTCTTGGCGAGGAATCACAGCCCTCGCATCACCAGGGCGAGTAAGACGAGAGACGAGGACGGGTCATGAAGGGTGCGCATAGCGTCAAGCGGACAGACAGGCCCAGGGCGGCTCGCAAGGGGCGCGGCAAGGTCGTCGCCATCGTCATCTGCGTCATTCTCGTGCTTGCACTTGCGGGTGGCGTCATCTTTCTCTTCGCTACGGGCAAGGTCGAACTGCCAGGTTTTGCATCGCAGCAGGCATCGAGCCCGGCATCCTCCTCGAGTAGCAATGCATCTTCGCCATCGTCCGAATCATCGCAAGGGTCCGATGCATCTGGCTCTGCCGAGGCTACCGAGAGCGGTTCGTCGTCTGCGGCTACGGTACCCGCATCGCAGGTCTATACCAATGCGGTCTTCGGCTATCAGCTCGATGTGCCCGAGGGCTTCGTGCTCGGCTCCGAGGTCGATAACGGTGCCGGCGTGATTCTCACCAACAGCAAACTGCGCATGACGGCGAATGTGACCGGCTACAATAACGTTGACAATCTCGACGCCGATGCAATCATGAACTCCCTGTGGAATGGCAGCGAGGATAGCATCGCACGCGCCGAGGGCAATCGCGTCATCATCTATCAGTACGACGACGAGTACGAATACTTCTATTGGGTCAATATCGGCCCTGGGTCCATCAACCAGATGGAGATTAGATATCCCTTGCAGGACGACAATCGCGACGAGCTCGATGCAGCGCAGTCGCTCATGCAGGGTTTTATCCCTGGCGATCTCAACATCGCACACTAGTCGTCCGCGCGAACAAATACAAATCTTTCCTTGACACTCCTTTTCATTTGCTGTTTACTTCACAATCATCAAAAGTTCGTTTGAATGTTTGAGCGTTTGAATGTTTTGTCGAAAAGGGGAGTCATGAGCGACGCGGCGGTATGCAAGGACGATCACTGTCATTGTCATGGACACGATCATGATCATGGGCAGAGCCATGGTCATGACCACGTGCATGATGACGGTCACTGCCACTGCCATGACGAGGGTGGCGGATGGGAGGTCACCCTCAGGCTCATCGTGGTGACCGCCTGCATTTACGTGGCGGGTCTCGTGGCCAACTTCGTCAACCCTCTCGGCATCATGGACATTACCTGGGTCAAGTATGTGGTCTTCCTCGTCCCCTATCTGATGGTTGGATTGCCCGTCCTCATCGGTGCCGCCAAGGGCATCGCTCGCCGCGAGCTGCTCGACGAGCAGTTTCTCATGGCGGTGGCCACCATCGCGGCATTTACGATTGGCGAGGCGGCGGAAGCCGTCGCCGTCATGCTGTTCTACCAGGTGGGCGAGTGGTTCCAAGACCGGGCGGTCGATAACTCGCGCAAGTCGATCTCATCTCTCGTCGAGATCAAGGCAACGTATGCAAACGTCGAGGAGGCCGGCGTCATCAAGCGCGTCGATCCGGAGGATGTCGAGGTGGGCGATATCATCGTCGTCACCGCCGGTGAGCGCGTGCCGCTCGATGGAATCATCGTGAAGGGGGCGAGCGAGCTCGACACCTCGGCGCTCACGGGCGAGTCGATGCCAAGCTTCCTCGAACCAGGCCAGGAAGTGCTCTCCGGCTTTGTCAACGGGACGAACACGCTACACGTGCGCGTGACACGGCCCTTCGAGGATTCCGCCGTTTCGCGCGTGCTCGACATGGTGACCAATGCAGCCTCCAAGAAGGCGAAGACCGAGGCCTTCGTCCGCCGTTTCGCCCGTGTCTACACGCCCATCGTCGTGGGCGCGGCGCTTTTGCTCGCCGTCGTTCCGCCGCTTGTGCTCGGGCCCGCCAATCCAGCCGTATGGGCTGACTTCATCGAGCGCGCCTGCGTCTTCCTTGTCATCTCGTGCCCCTGTGCGCTGGTTATCTCGGTGCCTTTGAGCTTCTATTGCGGCATAGGCAGCCTTTCCCGTCGAGGCGTGCTCGCAAAAGGCGGCAACTATCTCGAGCAGCTCGCCCGGGTCGAGACCGTCGTCTTCGACAAGACCGGCACGCTCACGCAGGGAAAGTTTCACGTCGAGGCGATCACTCCGGTCGAAGGCGTCACGCCCGAGCGTCTGCTGGGGCTTGCCGCCCATGTGGAGCAGCGCTCGACGCATCCGATCGCGCAGTCCATCTGCGACGCGTATGCCGAGCGCCTCGGCATACCTCCGACCTTGAACCTGCCCGAGCACAGTGACGAGGTTGTCGAGACGCCGGGCCATGGCCTGTGCGCCGAGTGCGTGGAGGGTCGCATCTGCGTCGGCAACGACAAGCTCATGGACCGCGAGGGCATCGTCTGGACGAGCTCTGATCAGCCCGGAACCGTCATTCACGTCGCGCTCGACGGGACCTACCTGGGATACCTGGTGGTTTCCGACGAGATCAAACCCCAGGCTCGCGAGGCCATCGAGGGGCTCAAGGCCCTCGGCGTGCGCGATACGGTCATGCTCACGGGCGACAAGGAACCCGTCGCCCAGCGCATCGCCTCGAAGCTCGGAATTGACCGCTTCTTCGCGCAATTGTTGCCGGGTGACAAGGTCGCCAAGGTCGAGGAGCTTCTGGTACAGAATGTTGCCGGCTCTAAGGAGACGCTCGCGTTTGTGGGAGACGGCATCAACGATGCTCCGGCGCTTGCCCGTGCCGATGTCGGCATTGCCATGGGGGCCATGGGCTCAGACGCGGCTATCGAGGCAGCCGACATCGTGCTCATGGACGATAATCCCGCACGCATTGCCGATGCGGTGAAGCTCTCGCGCAAGACGGTTGTCAACGCGCGGGAGAACGTGGTGTTCGCCATTGCCGTGAAGTTCGCGGTCTTCGTGCTCGGTGCCCTCGGCATCGCCAACATGTGGATGGCCGTTTTCGCCGATACCGGTGTCGCTATGCTCTGCGTCCTCAACGCCATGCGCCTCCTGCGCACAAAATGAGGCAGCTGTCATTTCGACCGAAGGCGCGAGATCTCTCCATTCCGCGGCCTTGCGGCCGCTCCAGTCGAGATGACAATCACGGTCATTTCGAGCGAAGCGGCGGGTCTCTCTTGTCATTTCGACCGGAGGCGCGTAGCGCCGTAGTGTGTGTCATGGGGTCTGACCCCCTGACACATCGTATCGGGTACAATACTCGCATCCGATAATGCGGGAGGCATCCGATGGCTGCCCAAGCGGCTGACAAGCAAAATGACGAACTCATGACCGACCTGGCCGGTCTCTTCAAGATGTTCTCCGACCCCACGCGCGTGAAGATTCTCAACATTCTGCTCGATGGAGAAAAATGCGTGGGCGATGTTGCTGCCCAGATGAACATGAGCGCCGCCGCCGTGAGCCATCATCTGCGCATGTTGCGCCAGGGCAATCTCGTCATCGACCATCGCCAGGGCAAGGAAGTCTTCTACTCGCTGGCTGACGACCATGTCGTGTCGATTCTCTCGCTCGGCATGGAGCACGTGACCGAGTAGGCCGCACCTCGGCAGGAACCATGAACCTCACCCGACGTCGATTTCTCGAAGCATGCGGCCTTGTGGCAGCCAGCATCTGCGGTGTTGCGGCTACGGGCTGTTCGTCCCCAAGGCCAGCGCCTCCCACATTTCCCGAGCGTGACCTCGCACGGCTTCTCATCGACGAGATGACTGCGGAGGAAAAAGCCGCGCAGCTCTTCATCGTGACGCCTGAGCAGATCAGCGGGACGGAGCTCTCTCTGGGAGTTGACGACGCCTTTCGCGAGGGTTTGCAGGCGCACCCCGTCTGCGGCCTCACCTACTTCGACGGCAACATCGTCGATCCTGCGCAGACCAGCACGATGCTTTCCGACACGCAAGCCATAGCAAGCGAGCTTGGCATGATGCCGCCGTTCCTTTGCGTTGACGAGGAAGGCGGAACAGTCCAGCGCATCGGCGGCAAACCGGGGTTCGACTCGCCATTCATCGGCGATGCTCGTGATATCGGCGCGACCGGCGACGTGGCCGTGGCCCGCGAGACCGCGCGCACCATCGCCATCGCCCTGCGCGACCTTGGCTTTAACGTCGACTTCGCTCCCTCATGCGATGTCGCCACGAGCGAGTCCAGCAACATGCGGCGCCGCTCGTTTGGTGCCGAGGCATCTCTCGTGGGTCGCATGGCCGCAGCGCAGATCGAGGCCTTCGAAGACGAGGGGATCCTGTGTTGCGCCAAGCACTTTCCCGGCATCGGAGATCCGGAGAACGATAGCCATGCGAGCTCGATTTACTCCAACAAGACGCGTGAGGAGCTCGCGGTGCAGCTTGCGCCTTTCGTGGCGGCCATCGTGGCGGGCGTCCCCATGGTGATGGTGGGGCATCTATCGCTTCCGCAAATCACGGGCAGTGCCATTCCGGCCTCGATTTCGCCGGACATCGTGCAGGGGATACTTCGTGACGAGATTGGTTACGATGGTGTCGTGACGACGGACTCGCTCGGAATGGGCGCGCTGCTCGAGTTCTGCTCGCCGGGCGACGTGGGTGTCGCAGCCATCGAGGCCGGCTGCGACATCGCGCTCATGCCATCCGAATTCGATGCCGCCTATGTAGGGCTGGTGGATGCCATCAAGAGCGGGCGCATTCCCGTGGAGCGCATCGACCAGTCGCTCATGCGCATTCTCACGCTCAAGCTCAAGAGCTTCCCGGAGCTTTTTGACGAGACGATTCAAGAAGAACTTGCGAAAACCCGCTAAGCGCGATTATTCGCGCTATCATGAAGTCCTCGACATTCTTATCAAGAAAGGACGAATCATGGATTCCAAGGTATACGAACTCATCAACGATCAGATCAACAAGGAGCTGTACTCGGCGTACCTGTACCTCTCCTTCGCAGACTACTATGCGGACGAGGGCCTCGATGGCTACGAGAACTGGTACCTCATCCAGGCGGCCGAGGAGCGCGATCATGCCCTCATCTTCCGCAAGTACCTCCTCGATAACGACTGCAAGGTCGAGCTCAAGGCCATTGACCAGCCGGACAAGACCTTCAAGAACCATCTCGAGCCGCTTGAGGCCGGCCTCGAGCATGAGCGCTACGTCACGAGCCTCATCAACGACATCTACGCCGCCGCCAAGGAGGTCAACGACTTCCGTACGATGAAGTTCCTCGATTGGTTCATCGACGAGCAACTCGAGGAGGAGGTCAACGCGACCGACATGGTCACGAAGATGAAGCTCTTCGGTTCGGACGCCAAGTCGCTCTACGAGCTCGACCAGGAGTATCTGGCGCGCACGTACAGCACGCCCTCCCCGCTTGCCGCGGAGTAGACGGGCAGGCTGGCTGCCAAGAAAAGTCCGCGTAGACCCCTAAATGGGTCTATACAAGATAAAAGCGACATCTTTCGCCGAAATGGTTCGCCGCAGACTCATTTTTTGGGTCTGCGGCGTCGTTTTTCGTCAGCAGGATGTGCGTTGCCTAGCGCTTGTACACGTCGCTTCGATGTCCTGACGAGGATGTGCGGTTGGGGTGCGTGTGTCACGATGGCCTGGCGAAGATGGACGCCTAGGCACGTGCGTTGCGCGGGCCTGACGAGCATGGACGCTTGGGGCACATTTCCTGCGTTACGCTGGCAAGAAACGCCGGTTGCGGCACGTAGAATGTGCCACAACCGTGAGTTTTTGTCGCATATGGCCTGAATTGACGCGTTATGGCTCAGTGCATGTGCCACAAACGCAAATTCCTGTCACCCGCTCCTTCTGCATGTGCCACAAATGCAGATCTTCGTCAGCTGCTCTCCCGCATGCGCCACAAACGAAACTCTCTGCCGCTTCTCCATGCCATCAACCAAGCATCTGCATCATGGCCGTGCTGTATGCGCCCCACATATCGAAGTGGGCACTCCACTTGCAGCCTTCAACCCCGAAAAACCTTGCGGGGGGGGGGCGGTCGCAGGCACCATCCGGTCAGGCAAATACATCGTGAAGAGATGAGTTCCTAGTTCTGGGAGGTCAGCCATGATCAAGAGACAGTCCATGGAAATCCTACGCAAGCTCGCTGCGTGTGCCTTTGCGTTTGCGCTTGTCACGAGCCTTATGCCAGCGGCAGCGTTTGCCAATCCGGCAGAGCCGCAGGTACAGCCTGCGGAGGAGGTGACCGACCCGGTCGACCCGACGCCCGGTCCCATTGCCGAGGGTACGTTTGAAGGGGGAAATTGCACATGGTCGATTGGCGCTAATGGTGAGCTTTCCATCGAGGCGCCGGAATCCGGCACGGGCACGCTCGGGAATGTCTACGCGGCCCCCTGGCAAGAGTATGCAGCCGATATCAAGTACGTCTTCTTTGGCCCTGGCATCACAAGCGGCCAAGGGCTGCACAGGTTGTTCGCGAACTGCACCTCACTCGTGTTCGTGAACTTCTCTGATTTCGACACGTCACAGGCAACCGACATGAGCTCGATGTTCGAGGGTTGCACGGCGCTGCCGGCCGTGAACATCGCCGGTCTCAATACGCAAAGCGCCACGAACATGCAGAATATGTTCAAAGACTGCACGGCTTTGAGAAGCCTCACCATCGCCGGCATCAACACTGCCAGTGTCAAAGACATGCAGAGTATGTTTGCCGGCTGCTCGGCACTCAAGACGCTTGACCTTACGGGCATCAATACCCAAAGTGCCACGAACATGCAGTCCATGTTTGCTGGCTGCGCCGCGCTCACCTCCCTCGACCTTTCCGGGCTCACGATGACCAATGTCACGGCGATGAAGGATATGTTCGCTGGTTGCACCTCCCTCGCGACACTCGACCTGCCGACGCTTGATGTTGAGGGCGTCACGGATATGAGTGGTATCTTCTCGGGATGCGCATCTCTCAAGAATCTTGATTTCACGGGTGCCACCACCACGGGCGCAACAACCATGGTTCGCATGTTCGAAGATTGTGCCGCGCTCACCACTCTCGACCTTTCGAGCTTCAACACGGCAAACGTGACGGACATGGGCAACATGTTTGCCGGCTGCGCTGCGCTCGAGACGCTTGATATATCAGGAGTCAGCACCTCCAAAGTTACAAGCATGAGTTCCCTGTTCGCCAATGACGAGGCTCTTGCCAAGATTACACTTGGCGCTGGATTTGCCTTTGATGAGGCAGACGAGACGTGCTGGTTGCCTGCGGGAAGCTGGAGTGCGAAGTCCATTGCAGACGCCGACGAGAATGCTGATTCGTCGTTTACGGCACGGCAAATTGCGATGGATCGCAATAATGTTGCTGACACCTACACGCGCGAGATGATGCTCACAAGTGCCGAGCTTAGTGAAACCTCCTTTGTATACAACGGTATCAAGCAGGTGCCGGATGTTGTTGTAATGAGCGGCGATAGAACCCTGATTGAAGGAACCGACTATGAGGTTATCCCTCCAGAGGATTGCACCAATGCGGGCGAGAAAGCAGTAGCCATCGTAAGCAAGGGTGCATATAGTGGCGGATGGACTGGCGATAACGTTCCCAAGTACACCATCACCCCTGCTACCGTCACCGAACTCACTCTCGACACTGACGAGCTCACGTACGATGGTGCTGAGAAGGTTCCCGGTATGACCGTCAAGGCGGGCGAGCTCGTGCTCGACTCGGAGACCGACTTCGACGTTGCCACGCCGGACGACATCACCAACATCGGCACGAAGACCGTGACAATCACCGCAAAGGGCAACTTCGAGGGTACGCTCGAGGCCACCTACAAGGTCCTTCCCGCGGCTATCACCGCCATCGAGCTTTCTGCCGACAAGTTCACCTACGATGGCGCCGACAAGACGCCTGCCATCACGGTCAAGGCGGGCGACAAGACGCTCGTTGCCGGCACCGACTACGAGCTGACGCTTCCCACCGATCGCGTCATTGTCGGTACCAAGACCATCAAAGCCACCGCCAAGGGCAACTACACGGGTGAGGTTGCGGCCAGCTACGAGATTGCTCCCGCCACCATCAACAAGGTGGAGCTCTCTGCCACCAAATTCACCTACGATGGCAAGGATAAGACCCCAACCGTGACTGTGAAGTGCGGCGACAAGACGCTCACGGCCGGTACCGACTATGACGTGACGCTGCCGAGCGACCGCGTGAAGGTCGGCAAGAAGACCGTCAAAGTCACCGGTAAGGGCAATTACGCGGGCACGCTCGAGGCCAACTATGAGATCGTCGAGGCTCCCAAGCCCGACACGCCGGATACCCCGGACAATCCCGATAATCCGGATAACCCCGACACCCCCGATACGCCCGACACACCGGATAATCCCGATAAGCCCGCGCAGGTAGAGTCCACTGCCATGTATCGTCTCTACAATCCCAATTCTGGCGAGCACTTCTTCACGGCCAGCACGGTCGAGCGCCAGCATCTGATCAACGTGGGTTGGAACGATGAGGGCCAGGGCTGGACAGCGCCCAAGACCGGCGACGCGGTCTATCGTCTCTACAACCCAAACGCGGGCGAGCACCACTACACGCTCTCGACCGTCGAGCGCGATAGCCTCATCGCTGCCGGTTGGAACGACGAGGGAATCGGCTGGTATTCCGATCCCAATCACGCGGTGCCGCTGTATCGCGTCTACAATCCCAATGAGTTCGCGAACAACCACCACTACACCACAAACGACTTCGAGCGTGGCTATCTGGTTGCCCTTGGCTGGTTTGGCGAGGGTATCGCTTGGTACGGCATCGGCTAGCTGATTGCATGAACATAGGTCAGGGGGCCTGACCCCTTGACACGCGCCGGTCGCTTCGGGGCCGCCTTCGGGTGGCCCCGTTTTGTCGAGGAGCAGTGAAGGGCAGATGACGGTTTTGTGACAGGGCCGCCTTCGCAGGCGCTCTACCTTGCGCCTTTATCCGTTCGGGCAAATATCCCCTGGAAGCAAGCGTCTTCGTCCGTACAATAGTGCCGGAATAGGCATGCGCCTTAGCTTTCGTACGCCCTCGAGCATTTTTCGGAGGATCAGACATGACCATGAAACGAAGCATTTCGCTCCTGCAAAAGGTAGCTGCACTCGCGTTCTCGCTTGCGCTTGTCGCCGCGCTCGTTCCAGCGGCTGCCTTGGCAACCACGATGAGTCCGCAGGCTGCCGTCGTTGCCAGTGGCATGAGTGGTGACTGTGAATGGGAGATCGATGATGAGGGCAAGCTCACCATCCGCCCCGGTGCTGCAGGTGGCAAGCTTGGCAATAGCTTTGGCGACGAAAGCTGGAGGGCTCCCCAGTATGCCTATAGGGTCACCTCTGCTGTCATTGAGCCGGGCGTGAAAGCCGGCACCAACGTCAATGACATGTTCAATTGGTGCGAGAACATGGTCTCGGTTGACCTTACGGGCCTTGATACCGCCAGCGCTACTTCCATCCGCGGCATGTTCTACTATTGCAAGTCGCTCAAATCGGTGAGCCTGCTTGGCCGTCATACCGAGAATGCGACTGATATGGGCTCCCTGTTCTACGGATGCGAAAATCTCGAGGAGGTCAACCTCACTGGCGTCAACACCGCCAAGGTGACAAACATGAGCGGCATGTTCTATGGCTGCTCCTCGCTCAAGACGCTTAACCTCTCCAGTTTCGATACCTCCAATGTCACGAACATGAGCGTGATGTTCCAGGGTTGCGAGTCTCTTACGGGCCTCGATCTCTCCAACTTCAAGACGGGCAAGCTCAAGAACGCGCAGTCCATGTTCGATGGCTGCAGTTCGCTTAAGTCCCTCGACCTCTCGAACTTCGACACGTCCAAGGTCGATTCCATGGACAATTTCTTCAACGATTGCACCGAGATTGACCGCATCACTCTCGGTCCCAAGTTCGAGTTTGTTGGTGATAGCAAGCTTCCCAACGCCGACTGGCTCTCGTCCGAGACCGGCGACTCTGTTTCCTCTGACGGTATGACCGCTGGCGATGGTCCCATCACCTTCGTCAAGGACAAGGGCGACAACCCGGGCGTGACCCCTCCCGTCATCAAGGAAGAGGACAAGCCCGAGCCGTGGGACCCCGGCTCCTCCGACGGCATGGAGATCAAGACCGACATCGACCCCGATGACCTTGTGTGCGTGAAGGTGGACGGCAAGGTCGTCGACAAGGAAAACTATACGGTGGACGAGGAGACCGGCGCCATCGTCCTCAAGCCCG
This sequence comes from Coriobacteriia bacterium, assembly GCA_003149935.1. Lineage (NCBI taxonomy): Bacteria > Bacillati > Actinomycetota > Coriobacteriia > Coriobacteriia bacterium. The sequence goes on from QAMH01000007.1 coordinate 19,360, forward strand.
AATATCTCGAGAAGCTCGGTGGCGGCGATCACTCCATCGATTTCGTGACATCAAACGGCACGGCATCCACCGAGTTCAAGGTCACGGGCGATTCCAAACCCGCGAATCCTGACGATCCGGGCAATTCGGATGATCCGAACAATCCGAGCAACGGCAACAATGGCGGTACCACCTACGGTCACCTGATGCTGCGCCTCTACAATCCCAACTCTGGTGAGCACTTCTTCACCGTGAGCCCCGTCGAGCGCGATAATCTCGTCTGGGAGGGCTGGCGTGACGAGGGCATTGGCTGGGTTGCGCCCACAACGGGTAGCCCTGTCTACCGTCTCTACAATCCCATTGCCGGTGAGCACCACTACACGCTTGCATCTGCCGAGCGCGACATGCTCGTGGATGCTGGCTGGAATTACGAAGGTGTGGGCTGGTATTCAGATGCGGATCAGAAGATCCCCCTGTACCGCCTTTACAACCCGTACGAGTACGCGAACAACCATCACTACACGACAAGCGAGGTTGAGCGCGATCACCTCATCAGCGTCGGTTGGCGCGACGAGGGCGTCGGCTGGCACGGCGTCAGCAAGTAGGATGACGAGCGGGAGGAATGGAGTGAACGACCCCTTGTCATTTCGAGCGGAGCGAACGAAGTGAGCGGAGTCGAGAAATCTCGGCCGCAAGATCGAGATCTCTCCACTACGGCGCTACGCGCCTTCGGTCGAGATGACAGGGCAGACGCCCCACGGCCGCTTCGGTCGAGATGACAGGCAGACGCCCTTGCGGCGCCTTCGGTCGAGATGGCGGGGCAGGCGCAGACATATGAAGGGAAACAGCTGATGACGAACACGATAACGCTAACTAAACGCATCGCGAGCGCCATCATGGCGCTTGTCCTGGCCATTGCTTTTACCCCCATCTTTGCCTCGACCGCGCAAGCTGCTGAGATCGCGCACGGCACAAGCGGCGGCTGCACGTGGGTCATCGACGGCGATGGCACGCTCACCGTGCGTCCCACGTCGGGCAAGAGCGGCACGCTTGCCGATCTCGAGGGCACCTCGCCGTGGCGCGAACATGCCGATAGCATCGTCGCCGCGCGCATCATGCCCGGTGTCTCGGGCGATAAGAGCCTCGATGGTCTGTTTGCTGGCTGCAAGAAGCTGCGCACGGTTGACCTGTCGGGCTTGAGCACCTCGGGCGTGCAGGGGATGAACAGCATGTTCGCCGAATGCTCCGCTCTCACGAGCATCGATCTTGCCGGACTCGACACGTCCTCGGCCACTGCCATGATCGACATGTTCGATGGCTGCTCCGCGCTTACCGCGCTCGATGTCTCGCGGTTCAACACCATGCGTGTGACGAGCATGAAGGGTATGTTCAGGGGTTGTTCATCGCTTAGCGCCATCAACGTGAAGAACTTCGACACCTTCAATGTCACTGACATGTCCGACATGTTCGTGAACTGCTCGAAGATTTCGTCGCTCGACACGTCGAACTTCGATACGTCAAGCGTGAAGAACATGCAGCGCATGTTTTCGGGCACGATGGTCGAGAGTCTTGACCTTTCGCATTTTGACATCTCGAACCTCACGGATATGTGGGGCATGTTCTTTGGCTGCACCTCGCTCAAGACCCTCGACCTTTCGAGCTTCGACACGTCCGATGTGACGAGCATGGGCTATCTCTTCGAAGACTGTGGCGCGCTTGACCGCGTGAGGTTGGGGGCGAACTTCGCATTCATCGACGAATCCTGCGAACTGCCCCAGGCAACCTGGCTCTCGTCGACCGCGGGTAGGTCCTACACCTCGCAGCAAATTGCCACCGAGCGCAACAACGTTGCCGACACCTACACCAGAAGCAAGGCCGACTACCCCGGTCCCAGCATCGTGAGCGGCGCCGAAACCGTCTGGGCCAAGGGCTCGAAGGTGGGTGCGCTGTTCCGCTCGAGCGCCGCGGTCGAGGACTTCGTCTGCGTGAAGGTCGACAACAGCGTCGTGAACTCGGAGAACTACGATCTGAGTGGCAACCAGACCAATGTCACGCTCAAGCCGGAGTTTCTCGAGGGTCTTTCCCTCGGCGAGCATTCCATCGACATCCTGTCCGCGACGGGCACGGCAAGCACCAAGTTCACGATTTCCAACGACCCGTCGTTGCTGGAGCCCGTCAACATGTATCGCCTCTACAATCCCAATAGCGGCGAGCATTTCTACACCGCAAGCGAGTACGAGCGTGATCACCTTGTCTCGGTGGGGTGGACTTACGAGCGGATCGGATGGATCGCCCCCAAGGGGGGGCTCCCCGGTCTACCGTCTCTACAATCCGAATGCGGGCGAGCATCACTACACCATGGATGCCGGTGAGCGTGACGTGCTCGTGTCGCTTGGTTGGAACGACGAGGGCATTGGCTGGCGCACGGCCGGTACGATTCCGCTGTATCGCCAGTACAACCCCAATGCCTACGCCAACAACCACAACTACACGACGAGCGAGGTCGAGCGCGATCACCTGCTTGGCCTTGGCTGGCAAGACGAAGGCATCGGTTGGTACGGCATCGGCGAGTAGCTACTGTCATTTCGAGCGGAGAAGAGATCTCTCCACTCCGCGGTCTGACGACCGCTTCGGTCGAGATGACAATGATAGCCCTTGTCATTTCGAGCGGAGCGAAGCGGAGTCGAGAAATCTCGACCGCCGCAAGAAGTAGGAAAGGACGACGATGGCAAACGTAAAGACAATAACGCGGACGTTCGCGCGGGCTGCGCTGGCCCTTGTGTTGGCAATCGGCCTCATGCCGGTCGCGATGTTCGCGAGCATCCCTTCGCAGGCCTATGCGATGCAGGCTATGGAGGCCACTCCGATTACAGAAGCCTATATCGAGCCCATTGCTCCCCAGACGTATACGGGTGAGCAGATCACACCCAAACCCAAGGTCATGTACGGCGGCAAGACGCTCGTCGAGGGCACGGACTACACGCTTGAGTATGGCCGTAACCTGGGTGAGGGTACCGCCCATATCTACGTAAATGGCATCGGTGCCTATACGGGCAGAAAGATCGTCACGTTCGACATCATCCAGGCGCAAATCACCTCGATCTCACTGAGCGAGACGCGCTATTTCTACGATGGCAAGCGCAAGACGCCTGTCGTGACCGTCAAGTGCGGTGACAAGGTGCTCGAAAATGGCCAGGACTACATTGTCGTGGGCATGCAAAACCAGGACCTGAGCAGCGTCGGCGTCCACACGCTGACGGTCAAGGGCACGGCAAACTACGCCGGCGTCTTGACCGCTGATTTCGAGATTCTCGCTCCCCTCGAGGACGAGGATTCGGGCATCAAGAGCCCCGCGAATGATGATTCCAAGCCGACGGACCCCGAGGACGAGGGCCAGCTCATGTATCGCCTCTACAACCCCAACAGTGGCGAGCACTTCTACACGCTCTCGACCGTCGAGCGCGACAATCTCATTAGCGTGGGTTGGAACGATGAGGGCACGGGCTGGAAGGCCCCGTCATCGGGCGATGCGGTCTATCGTCTCTACAACTCCTATGCTGGTGAGCACCACTACACGCTCTCGACCGTGGAGCGTGATAGCCTCGTCGCGGCGGGTTGGAGTGACGAGGGCATCGGCTGGTATTCCGACACCGCCTACAGTGTGCCCCTCTACCGCCTCTACAATCCCAACGAGTACGCCAACAATCATCACTACACGACGAGCGAGGTCGAGCGCGACTTCCTATTGAATGAGGGTTGGGACAACGAAGGCATTAGTTGGTACGGACTGGAGTAGCCGTCATTTCGAGCGGAGCGAGTGAAGCGGGTGACCATGTCATTTCGAGCGGAGCGAACGAAGTGAGCGTAGTCGAGAAACCTCGCTCGCTATAGATTTCTCCACTCCGGCGCTACGCGCCTCCGGTCGAAATGACAACGGGAGGCGTCACACTCCTCCGGTCGAAATGACAGCAGGGGCTACGGCTCCTCCGGTCGAAATGACGAAGAGAGAATGAAGGGAAACGATGGCAATGAGCGCTACGATGAAGCGATTCGCATATGTTGCCCTGGCGCTTGCCTTGGCGGTAGGACTCATGCCGGCCGCGGCATGGCTGGCACCCGCTTCGCAGGCATCAGCAGATGAGCCGACCGAAGTCGCGCCGCTCGTTGCGGCCGTTGTCGCCGAGCTTGGCGATGATGCCGATGCGGGGCTGACGGCACAGGCCGCTGCTGACGAGACGGTGAAGGTTGCTGGCGTGGAGTACTACTCAAAAGCCCGCGAGGTGCTTGCCATCGTGAACAAGGAGCGCGCGGCCCTGGGTCGCTCCGAGCTCAAGTTCGACGAGAAGATGATGGATGCCGCCATGCAGCGTGCGACCGAGCTTGCGGTTTTCTACAGCCATACGCGACCGGATGGGTCAAGCAGCTCCACCGCCATTCCCGCCGATAGACAGCGCTACTGTGGCGAGAATATTGCCATGGGCCAGGAAAGCGCCACGGAGGTTATGAAGGGTTGGTTCAATAGCGAACGGGACATCTGGAAGGCCTCTCTCAATACCAATTCGTATAACGGAAAGGCCCTGCCTTCCGGCTGGCAAAACATGTCGGCCTACGAGCTTTATCAAAGGGCGCCGGAATTCTTCAATGCGGTTGGCCAGTATCTCAACATCATAAATCCCGATTTCAAGTCCATTGGCATCGGTTGCTTCACCCAGGGAGGACTGTTTTCCTGGACCCAGGAGTTTAGTAGCGCGACTCCCGAAGGCAACGTCAAGACAAACGACGTGAACAACACGCGCAGCATCAATATCAATTACCAGACCTGTGGCACTAACCAGGGCTTTAACTTGGACACGAATCTTGACAATATGAAGGTGCTGAACGTCGGTTCCACCAAAGAGATGAGCTACTGCATATACAACGCGGGCTTTTCTCGTGTCTACGGCATTGTCGACCCCAGCAGCGCCACGTGGACGAGCTCGAACACGGGCGTCTGCACGGTCAGCAAGGATGGCACCGTCAAAGGCGTTGGTGCCGGGACGGCTACGATCACCGCGCGCCTTGGTTCGGGCAGGCAGCTCACCCATCAGTGGACGGTGAGCGAATCGGTGGCCACCATCCCCGTCCCCGACATTCCCAACCAGACCTACACGGGTAGTCCCATCGAGCCGAATCCGACCGTGACCTCCAACGGCAAGACACTCGTCCGGGGCACCGACTACACCGTGAGCTACAGCTACAACGTGAATGTCGGCATGGCGAGCATGACGATTACGGGCATCGGCAAGTACTCGGGCGTGAAGGAGCTTAGGTTCACGATCGTGCCGGCGTCTATCACGGCCGTCGAGCTGAGCCAGACCCGCTATGCTTACAATGGCCAGGACAAATGGCCGGACATCACCGTCAAGAGCGGCGATCGCGTCCTTACCGAGAATGCGGATTACTACGTGACCTACCCTGGCGACATGCGAAGCATCGGCAATCACACCATCACCGTCACCGGCATGGGCAATCATACTGGCTCGATGGGCGCGACTTTCGAGATTACCGAGGAGCTTGCTCCTGGTTCGAGCGAGCCTGACCCCAATGATCCCGGTCAGGTGATGTATCGCCTCTACAATCCCAATAGCGGCGAGCACTTCTACACCGCGAGCGACGAGGAGCGATGGCACCTCATCGACGTCGGCTGGAACGACGAGGGCACGGGCTGGACGGCTCCAACCATAGGCGAGCCGGTTTATCGCCTCTACAACCCCTATGCAGGCGAGCATCATTACACGCCAAGTGCTGGCGAGCGTGATGCGCTCGTGGCCGCAGGTTGGAACGACGAGGGCATCGGTTGGCAGACCGGCGGCAAGACCCCGCTGTATCGTCTCTACAACCCCAATGCCTACGCCAACAACCACCATTACACGACAGAGGCTGGCGAGCGCGATATCTTGCTGGGCATCGGCTGGCGAGACGAGCAAGTCGGCTGGTACGGCCTCGGGAAGTAAGGGGGACGAGAAGAGCGTGCGAAAGGAAACGATGCTTGTGGCTTCCATGATGAGACGATTCGCGACCACGGCTCTGGCCCTCGTGTTGGCCCTTGCCCTCGTACCGGCTGTTGCCCTGGCCAGTCCGGCACGGGCAGCGGATATCGCAAGCGGCACGAGCAACACCTGTTCCTGGACGATTGACGCTGCCGGTGCGCTCGTCATCGCGCCCTCAGATGGTGCCAGCGGCACACTCGATGACTATACGCGCGATGATGCCCCCTGGCTCGCCCATCGCGATGCGATCAAATCGGTCGTCATCAAGTCCGGCGTCAAGGCGAATGGCGGCCTCGTTGGCATCTTCTCGCGTTGCCCCAACCTCGCCTCCGTGGACCTTTCCGGTCTCGATAGCACCAATGCCACGAACATGGCCAACATGTTCTATTCCTGCACGGCGCTCAAGCAGCTGGACCTGACGGGCCTCAACACCGTTCGCGTGGAGACCATGAACTCCATGTTCAACAGCTGCCGCGCACTCGAATCGCTCAACCTCGCGGGCTTCAACACCGCCAACGTCTCGAGCATGAGCGGTATGTTCGCTGGCTGCTCCTCGCTTACCAAGCTCGACCTTTCGAGCTTCAACACCTGGCGCGCGATGAACATGAGCGGCATGTTCGAGTACTGCACGATGCTCAAGGAGGTGAGGCTCGGCTCGAGCTTTAGCTTCAAGGGCGCCAAGGAAGAGGTGCTGACCGAGCTTCCCGGCGGCAACTGGCTGTCTGCTGCACTCGGTTATACCTTTACGGCGGCTGACCTTGCCGCACAGCGCAATGACACGACCGACAGCTACACCAAGGTGACGACCCCCATTGCCGACCCGGATACCTACGAGGCGATGTTCCGCCTCTACAACCCCAATAGCGGCGAGCACTTCTACACGTCGAGCACCGTCGAGCGCGACCACCTGATTAGCGTGGGCTGGAACGACGAGGGTACGGGTTGGACGGCGCCCAAGGCGGGCGATGCGGTCTACCGCCTCTACAACCCCTATGCCGGCGAGCATCATTACACGCTTTCCACCGTCGAGCGCGATAGCCTCATCGCCGCCGGCTGGAACGACGAGGGCATCGGCTGGCGCTCTGATCCGGCCCAGCGCGTTGCCTTATATCGCGTCTATAATCCCAACGAGTATGCGAACAACCATCACTACACCAAGGAGGCCGGCGAACGCGATATCTTGCTCAGCAAAGGTTGGCAAGACGAGGGAACCGCCTGGTACGGCATCGGATAGCGGGACTGTCATTTCGAGCGAAATGGCGAGATTCCTCCATTACGCCGCCTATCGGCGGCTCCAGTCGGAATGACAATAATACCCACCCTTTGTCATTTCGAGCGAAGCGAACGAAGTGAGCGGAGTCGAGAAATCTCAAACGCTCTAGCAACGACGGAAAGGAAGCCCATGAACGCGAAAGCACTGACCAAACGATTTGCGACCACGGCCCTGGCCCTCGCGCTGGTCGTCGCCTTCATGCCAGCCGTGGCGTGGACGGGCGCGGTGCCGCAGGCCCAGGCTGCCGATAACGCTGCCGCTTCTCACGAGATCGTGACCGTGACCGGCACGGAGGACTACGATGAAGCGCACGCGGTCCTCGACATCGTTAACAAGGAGCGTACGGCGCTGGGCCTCGACCCCCTACAGCTTGACGTCGAGCTGACCGAGACCGCCATGCAGCGTGCCGCCGAGCTCTCCGTGCTCTACAGCCACAATCGCCCGGACGGAACGAACTGCTTAACCGCCTTTCCGACGATGGGCTTCACGACTTGGGGAGAGAACATCGCCATCGGCTATGGCAGCGCGGCAGACGTCATGGAGGGCTGGTTCTATAGCGAGCGCAAGCTCTACGAAGAGGGCGAGCGCGACCGCGACAAGGTCGGCCATTACCTCAACATCATCAATCCCGATTTCAAGTCCATCGGTATCGGCTGCTTCATGCAGGGCACCTACTATTGGGAGCAGGCGCTAAGCGGTGAGGAGCCGGCTCGAATCACGACGGGAGGCACCGTCGAGAAGTCGCACAGGATCAACATCGACTACGATGTCTGCGGTACGGACCAGGGCTTCAACAAGAACGATGATCTCACGGGCAAGACGCTTGCGGTGGGCGAAACCTTCGAGATGCACTATGACGTGACCAACGATCGTTGGCGCTACAACTACGTCACGCTTGACCCGAGCTGTGTGACCTGGACGAGCTCGGACACGAGCGTCTGCACCGTCGACCCTGCTGGCGTTGTCACGGCCCGTGCCGTGGGCAAGGCGACGGTCACCGCAACGCTGCCCTCGGGTCGCTCCCTCTCGCATGAGTGGACGGTTGTCGAGGCGAAGCCCGAGTCCACTCAGGTGATGTACCGCCTCTACAATCCCAATAGCGGCGAGCACTTCTACACGGCCAGCACCGTCGAGCGCGACGCCACGATAGCCGCCGGCTGGAATGACGAGGGCATCGGCTGGACTGCTCCCAGCGAGTCGAACACACCGGTCTACCGCCTGTACTCGGGGACAGACCACCATTACACGATGAGCATCGTCGAGCGTGACCATCTCATCGATGTCGGTTGGACGCTCGAGGGTGACAACGCCGAAGGCATCGCGTGGTACTCCGATGATCAGAAGCGCGTGCCGCTGTATCGCCAGTTCAATCCCAACGTTGATCCGAGTGCGCCTCTCAATAACTCCGGCTCGCACAACTATACGACCAGCCTTGAGGAGCATGAGCAGCTGATTTCGATTGGCTGGCGCGGCGAGGACGTCGGCTGGTACGGCGTGGGGTAACCTCCTGTCATTTCGACCGGAGGCGCGTAGCGCCGCAGTGGAGAAATCTCGCCACTGAGATTCCTCCATTACGCCGCCTATCGGCGGCTTCAGTCGGAATGACAATAATGCATTCGACCGAAGCGACCGTACCCCCATTGTCATTTCGACCGGAGCGAAGGGACGCCCCCTGTCATTTCGAGCGGAGCGGAGCGGAGTCGAGAAATCTCTCCTCCTCTGCCCGAAAGCAACGGCGCAGACCCAGAAATGAGTCCGGGCCGTCTCGTTTCGGCGGATTCTGCCAAGACGCTCCCGCACAGCCCCGCGCTGTGGGTCTACGCGGCACCAAATCGGCCGCATGCAACCCTCGCATGGGTCTGCGCAGCTCAAACCGGGCAACGGGGTCGTATCATGGACGCATCTAGCTGACGCGTACCCGCCCACGGAGAGGACGAGCACGATGATGAAGAGATTCGCGAGCACGGCGCTGGCAATTGCACTGGTGGCGGCGCTTGTTCCCATGGCAGCCGCTTTCGCTGCAACTCCGCGGGCGACGGTAAACCAGGACACTCTGACCATTAGCGGCACGGAGCATTACGATATGGCCCACGAGGCCCTTGCCATCGTCAACAAAGAACGAGCGGCTCTAGGTTATGCGCCCCTCCAATTCGATGCGGAGCTTATGGAGACCGCCCTGCTGCGCTCTGCCGAGATAGCGGTAAATTACGACCATGTTCGTCCGGATGGATCCGAATGGTTCACTGCCTTTCCCGGAGGAGAAGCTGATGGCGATGGCTTCCAGGGAGGAAGCATAGCGGCGGGGCAGAAGAGCGCGGCCGCGGTCATGCAAACGTGGCTCTACGATGCGCGTCAGGTTTGCCGGTGGGAAGACCAGGGCATAACCTTGGAAGATGCCATCGTTGCCGGTAACTATCGTTTGCCCAGCGGTGTCCTGATCACGGAAGGTACGAGCGACCGTTGGGTTTCGCTCTATTACGAGAACATCATCAATCCCGATTACAAGTCAACCGGCATTGGCTGTTTCTTCCATGACGGCATGTACTATTGGCAGCAGTCGTTCAGCACCGAGGATGCGCAAGGCAGCGTCAAGACCGGTAGCGCGCCCGTGACTCGTCGCATGCTCGTCGACTATGTCTTCTGCGGTGCCAACCATGTTTTCAACGCAGGCTTCGATTTTGCTACAAAGCCGTCGTTGGCCCCAGGCGAGACCTTTGCCATGAGTTACTGCATAAAGAATGATGGCTTTGATCGCGCCCATTGCGCCATCGATGCCGGCAACGCCGTCTGGGCGAGCTCGAACCCCGGCGTCTGCACTGTCGACCAAGACGGCATCGTTACCGCCAAGGCCATAGGCAACGCCACCATCACCGCCACGCTTCCGTCTGGCAGAAGCGTCTCGCACGAATGGAGCGTGAAGTCTTCGTTGGGCGATGCAGTCGTGTCGGGCATTCCGAGCGTGACCTATACGGGATACAAGATAAAGCCAGACCCCACGGTCACTCTTGGTGGCAAGCGCCTTGTCGCGGGCATCGACTACACGCTCGGTTATGCGAATAACGTCAATGCGGGAAGCGATGCGAGGATTATCTTGACGGGCATTGGTGACTACGCTGGTTCGAAGACCGTCTATTTCGAGATTGGTCCTGCGCCGATTACTTCGGCAACGCTGAACTACACCCAGTTCACCTACGATGGCACGGAAAAGAAGCCTGCCGTGACCGTGAGGTCTGGAAACAAGGTTCTAGGCGAAGGTGACTATCAGATATCCTGGCTCAATGACGATATGACGAGTGTGGGCACCAAGGTCATCGAGGTAAGCGGGCTTGGCAATTATGGCGGCACGGTGAGGGCCACCTACGAAATTGTAGCTGCCGCCGCACCGCAAGAGCCGCCAGCGCCAGATTCCCCATCGGATCCAGATGCTCCTGACCAGCCGGAAGTGCAAGACCCTGATGTACCTGAGGAGCCCGATGCGCCCACCGCGCAGCCTCAGACCATGCACCGTCTCTATAACCCCAACTCCGGCGAGCATTTCTACACTTCGAGCGACGTGGAGCGCTCCGCCGTAGTCGCAGCCGGTTGGATTGACGAGGGTGTTGGCTGGACCGCGCCTGATGATGGTATCCAGGTCTATCGTCTCTACAATCCCTATGCGGGCGAGCATCATTACACCATCTCCGTCGAGGAGCGCGACATGCTGGTTTCCGTGGGCTGGGTCTGGGAGGAAGGCGGCTGGTTTTCCGACCCTGATCAGGCCGTCCCGCTATATCGTGCCTATAATCCCAACGCCTACTCGAACAACCATCACTACACCGCCGATCTAGGCGAGTTTCAACGGCTGATTTATCTGGGTTGGGTTGACGAAGGCGTCGGCTGGTATGGTGTGGGGTAGCAGGAAGTGAAAGGAAACGTTACATGAGAAAGGCACTATCCGTCTTCTTTAGCGCAGCGCTGGCGCTCGCCATGTTGCCCGCGGTGGCGTTTGCCGCGCCCGTGGTCCAGTCTGACGCCGACGCGTCGCTGACTGCCCAGGTATCGGATGATCAAACCGAGGTCATGTACCGCCTCTATAACCCCAATAGCGGCGAGCACTTCTACACGTCCTCGACTGTCGAGCGCGACAACGTCATCGCCGCGGGCTGGGATGACGAGGGCATCGGCTGGACGGCCCCCATCCGGGGCATCCAGGTCTATCGCCTCTACAACCCCTTCGCTGGCGAGCATCATTACACCACCTCGCCCGACGAGCGCGACATGCTCGTGGGTGCCGGTTGGACCTGGGAGGAGGGAGGCTGGCTTTCCGATCCCGATAAGGCCGTGCCCCTGTACCGCGCCTACAATCCTAACGCCTATGCCAACAACCACCACTACACCACCGATTGGGGCGAGTTCCAGACGCTCCTCTCCCTCGGCTGGCAGGACGAGGGCGTCGGTTGGTACGGCGTGAACCCCAACTCCGGGGATGCTGGGAACGATTCCGGTAACTCTGGCAACGGCTCCAACGGCTCAAACGATTCCGGTGACTCCAACAACCCCGGAGGCTCGGGAGACTCGGGCACCGACTCTGACGATTCCGCGACAATATATGTCGTCACCTTTGATGGCAACGGCGGGACCATGACCGGTGCGGTGCAGCGCTCCGTGAAGAAGGGAAGCGCCCTTGGCGATGGGCCGATGGTGACTCGTGATGGCTACGACTTCACCGGCTGGTTCACCTCGCCCCATGGAGGCAACCAATACACGTCTTCGACGCCGGTCAACAGTGACGTGAAGCTCTTTGCCGGCTGGAAGCTCAAGGTCACCGATCCTGACGAGAAGCCCACGTATCGTGTGCAGTTCAATGCCACCGGCGGGTCGGGTACCATGTCGCCGATTTCCTACTACCGCGACACCACCTATAGCCTACCCCGCAATCTCTACAGTCGCAGCGGGTACACGTTCGACGGTTGGGCGACGGAGCAGGGTGGCGCCAAGCGCTTCTCTGACGGCGAGCAGGTGAGCAACCTCGGACTCGGCGGAAGCACCATCATCCTTTACGCCCGTTGGAAGGCGAATACGACCGCTGCAGCAGCCGCTTTCGCTGCAACTCCGCAAGCAACGGCAAATCAGGATACGACATCGTTGAGCGATGCGGTCGTCGCCCCCATTCCAAGCGTCACCTATACGGGAGCCGAGATAAAACCGGATCCTGCCGTGACGATCGATGGCAAGCGCCTTGTCAGGGGCGTTGATTATTCGCTCAGCTACGCAAGCAACATCGACGCTACCGAGAGGGCGACCGTGATCATCGAGGGCATGGGAAGCTATACGGGACGCAAGTACGCCTACTTCACGATCGAGCGTGCCTCGATCACCGATGCAAGCGTGACGGCGAACCCAGCGCAGTACATCTATGACGGCGCGGAGAAAACGCCGGCTGTGACCGTGAATCTTGGCGGCAAGACGCTCCAGGACGGCCCAGACTACTATGTCTATCCCGTGACAGATAATGTCAATGTCGGGACCAAGGTCCTGCACGTATACGGAGAGGGCAACTATTCGGGCACCAAACCCGTCGCCTATACCATCACTCCCGCCCAGCTCAGCTCCGTGAGCCTCAGCGAGACGCGCCTTACCTATACCGGCTTTTGGCAGGAGCCCAAGCTAACCGTGATGGGTGCTGGCAAGGTGCTCGAGGAGTGGACCGACTACACCGTTTCGTATCCTAATGACTGCACCAGTGTCGGCACGAAACACCTGGTCATAACCGGATGCAAGAACTTTACCGGTACGCTGGAGGCAGAGTTCGAGATCGTCCCCGAAGCATCAAGCGATCCTTCGAACCCCGTGGCCACCCAGGTGATGTACCGCGCCTACAACCCCAACTCCGGCGAGCACTTCTACACGGCGCACTACGCCGAGGTGGAATCCATCGTGGCCGCGGGATGGCAGTACGAGGGCGAGGCGTGGACCGCGCCGGTGACGAGCGCCACGCCGGTCTACCGCCTGTACTCGGGCACCGACCACCACTACACCACGAGCGTCGTCGAGCGCGACCACCTCGTGTCCGTGGGCTGGAGCGACGAGGGCATCGGCTGGTACTCCGACGACAACGAGGCCGTCGGGCTTCACCGCCTGTTCAACCCCAACGTCGATCCCAACGCGCCGACCAACAACTCCGGAAGCCACCACTACACCACGAGCGAGGTCGAGCGTGACCACCTGGTCTCCATCGGCTGGCGCTACGAGGACTTCGGCTGGTACGGGGTGAGGTAAGTTCGAACGAAGGGCGAGATTTCTCCACTCCGGCGCTTCGCGCCTCCGGTCGAAATGACAGGGGAGGCGTGCGGCCCCTCCGGTCGGAATGACAATGGTGCCGCTGGCATTCTCAATTGTCGAGGGCTTGTGAAGTGCCGGAAACGATTGCGTACCGCACCCCGATTTACTTGTCATTTCGGCGAGTTATCTTGGAGAGGACCGCGGCAGTCCGTACAATGCTCCAAAGAATCGCAACAGGCTCCCGTGCCGGCTTGAAAGGAACCTGAGATGTTCGCACAACCAAAGACTTCGTTCTCGAAAAAGATCATAGCCTGCCTCTGCGCGCTTGCCTTTGCCGCAAGCCTCATGCCCGTTGCCGCTTTTGCAGCACCGACGCAACAGGAAGCGGCCGCGGAGGACTCCGCTCTCGTTGCCCAGGCAGATGGCAAGCTTGACGTTACCTACCATAGCGAGCGGGAGATCAAGAACTACTACCGCGAGCACAACATCAACCTGAACCAGGGCGTGAGCTTTTCGGCGGTCCCCAACGCGACGAGCCCCTATGCCGTGGGTGCCATGAGCAAGACATCCCTCGAGCAGTCGCTCGCCACGCTCAATTTCGTTCGCTTTGTCGCGGGCCTCGATGCCAACGTCACCCTTGATGACGAGTACACGCAGCTCGCCCAGGCGGCCGCGCTCGTCGATGCCGCAAACGGCCAGCTCACTCACACTCCCACTCGCCCCGAGGGAATGACGAGCGACATGTACGAGAAGGGCCTCGCGGGCGCTCAGGCAAGCAATCTGTATGCCTCGTCCGGAACCGGCAGCATCAATGCGGCCATCCTTTCCTGGCTCGACGACTCTGACGAGCACAACATCTCGGTTCTTGGTCATCGTCGCTGGGTGCTGAATCCCTACATGGGCAAGACCGGCTTTGGTGCCGTGGCAGATTCTGGTGGCAAGGGTGGCTTCAGAGGCTGGGGCGCCATGTACTCGATTGACAACAGCAATACGCGTGCCTCGCAGAAGAACGTCGCCTGGCCTGCGGAGAACACCCCCATGGAGCTCTTCGCTTCCGATAGCGCCTGGTCGCTTTCCACGGGCGCCGATCTTGACGCCTCCCAGGTGAAGGTCACGGTCACGCGCAATTCCGACATGAAGACCTGGAATCTCTCTCAGGGCAGCGCCGATGGTGACTTTTACGTCAACAACGATAACTACGGACAGAAGGGTTGCGTTATCTTCCGCCCCAAGGACCTCTCCGTTGGCGTGGGAAGCGGCGAAAACGACTTCTACCAGGTTTCCGTCACGGGTATTCCCAATCCCGTGAGCTACAAGGTGAGCTTCTTCGGCCTGAGCGACGAGATTACCTCGGTCACACTGCCCCAGACCGAATACGAGTACACCGGCTCCGAGATCACGCCCAAGCCGAGCGTCAAATACTATGACCGCCTACTCACCCAGGACAGGGATTACGAGGTCGCCTACAGCAACAACGTCAACGAGGGAACAGCCACGGTCAAGGTTACCGGTATCGGGACCTACACGGGTACGCTGACGACCACGTTCAAGATCGTGCCGCCTTCGGCCACTAAACCGAGCGACCCGCAACCTTCGGACCCCATCGGCACGCCCGTCGTCATGTATCGCCTTTACAATCCCAACAGCGGCGAGCATTTCTACACCGCGAGCGAGTACGAGCGCGCTTATCTCATCAACATCGGTTGGAACAACGAGGATGTTGGCTGGATTGCGCCTTCCGATGGTGACCCCGTCTATCGCCTCTACAACTCCTATGCCGGCGAGCATCACTACACGCTGTCGGCCTACGAGCGCGACCATCTCATCAGCGTCGGCTGGAACGATGAGGGTATCGGCTGGTATTCCGGCGGACGCACGCCGTTATACCGTCAGTACAACCCTAATGCCTACGCCAACAACCATAACTACACGACCAGCGAATACGAGCGAGACAACGTGCTCGCCGCTGGCTGGAACGACGAGGGCATCGGCTGGTACGGCATCGAGTAGCCCGAGATCCAAGGAGGATAGAGCATGAATACCAAGACGCAAGTCATGCCGCTGAAAGGCGTTATCGCAGCTCTTTGTGCGCTGGCGTTGGCGCTGGCTCTCGTGCCCGTCACGGCGCTCTCCGCCCATGCGGATAACCCGGCAAGCAGCACGAGTGGCGAGTGCACGTGGACGATCGATGGCGCAGGCACCCTCACCATCGCCCCTGCCAACGGCTCAAGCGGAACGCTCGCCAATCTCGAGTACCATACAGACAACAGCGCTCCGTGGCTTGCCCATCGCAGCGCCATCAAGGCCGTGGTCATCAAGCCCGGCGTCAAGGCAAACGAGAACCTGAGCGGCATGTTCGCCGACTGTGCGTTCATCACGTCCATCGATCTGGCTGGTCTGGATACCGCCCGTACCACCAACATGGAGAGCATGTTCCTCGGGTGCACTCGTCTCGCGACCATTGATGCGACAAGGCTTTCCACGGCCAACGTCGAGGACATGACCATGATGTTCAAGGGCTGCTCGGCCCTCACCTCGCTTGACGTTTCCGGGTTCAACACATCGAAGGTTGTCAAGATGCAGGCCATGTTCGAGTCATGCACGGAGCTGAGCACGCTGAACGTATCGGGCTTCGACACCTCAAAAGTCGAGGTCATGACAGGCATGTTCGCGAGTTGTCCGCGTCTGTCGTCTCTCGACGTCTCCAGGTTCGATACCTCGCGCGTGACGCACATGGACAGCATGTTCTCCGGGTGCGCCTCGCTCGGATCCCTAAACGTTTCGAACTTCGATAC
The DNA here is from genome assembly GCA_003149935.1 of Coriobacteriia bacterium. Classification (NCBI taxonomy): domain Bacteria; kingdom Bacillati; phylum Actinomycetota; class Coriobacteriia; species Coriobacteriia bacterium. The sequence continues at coordinate 35,697 of QAMH01000007.1, forward strand.
CTCGCGCGTCGCGGTCATGGGCAACATGTTCTCCGGCTGCTCCTCCATCGGCTCGCTCGATGTCTCCAAGTTCGACACCTCCGACGTCATCAGCATGGAGGGCATGTTCTACGGCTGCAAGGCGCTTCGCTCGCTGGATCTCTCGAGCTTCGATACCTCCAAGGTGACGAGGATGGAGCTCGGACCCTACAAGATGTTCGGCGGCTGCGATGACCTTGCCGAGGTGAAGCTTGGCACCGGCTTCAGCTTCAAGGGCGCGAGAAACGAGGTGCTCACGACGCTGCCCGAGGGCGAGTGGCACTCGGAGGCCCTGGATAAGACCTTCACGGCCGCGCAGATCGCCGCCGATCGCAATAACGCGGCTGATAGCTACAGCAGGTACATTCCCGATGACCCCGAGAAGCCCAGGCCGACGGAGCCTCAAGGTGAGCGCATCACGATGTTCCGCCTCTACAACCCCAACTCGGGCGAGCACTTCTACACGTCAAGCGAGGTCGAGCGCGACAATTGCGTGGTCAACGGCTGGAATGACGAGGGCATCGGCTGGATTGCCCCGTCCGAGGGTCAGCCGGTCTACCGTCTCTACAATCCCAACCTGCCTGGTGAGCATCACTACACGATGAGCACCGTCGAGAAGAGCAACCTCACGAGCCTGGGTTGGATTGACGAAGGCGTGAGGTGGTATTCGGGCGGATATACGCCGCTCATGCGCGAGTACAACCCCAACGAGTACGCGAACAATCATAACTACACGTCCAGCGAAGTCGAGCATAACCATCTTGTTAGCATTGGTTGGAACGACGAGGGCATAGGTTGGTATGGAATCGAGGGACGCTAAAGCGCGTCCTGGAAGAAAAAGCGCCTAGCGCATGAAGGAGGAATCCATGGAGATTTCGAAGTCAACACACTGGAGAGTCGCAAGGGCGCTGCTCGCCGTGCTCTGCGCATGCGCGATCGCTCTGGCGGTCACGCTGGCTGCACAGCCTGCCCAGCAGGCCTATGCGGCTAACGGAAAGACGGGCGCCGAGGTCATGTTCCGTCTCTATAACCCCAACTCCGGCGAGCACTTCTACACGTCAAGCGAGGTCGAGCGCGACAATTGCGTGGTCAACGGCTGGGATGACGAGGGCAGGGGCTGGGTTGCCCCCACCGAGGGCGAGCCGGTATACCGCGTCTACAATCCCAACGCCGGCGAGCATCACTACACGATGAGCACCGTCGAGCGCGATAGCCTGGTTTCTTTGGGCTGGATTGACGAGGGCGAGCGCTGGCGCTCCAACGCCACGAAGCACGTCGTGTTGTACCGCCTCTACAATCCCAACGAGTTCGCCAATAACCACCATTACACCAAGGATGCTGGCGAGCGAGACATTCTGGTAAGCAAGGGATGGAAGTACGAAGGCGAGAGCTGGTATGGCACGGAGTATTACGCTGATATCGAGATGAAGGACCTGGGCACCATCACGGTCTCCCTCGATGCCACCGCTGCTCCCAAGACGGTCGACAACTTCGTGAAGCTCGCCAACAAGGGCTTCTACGACGGACTGACTTTCCATCGCATCATCAAGGACTTCATGATGCAGGGCGGCGACCCGCTTGGCACCGGTGGTGGCGGTAGCGGTGAGAACATCATCGGCGAGTTTGCCGACAACGGCTTCGATAATCCCATCTCCCACACGAGGGGTGCGATTTCGATGGCTCGCTCCAGCGACCCCAACTCCGCCAGCTCGCAGTTCTTCATCTGCCACAAGGATGTGACTGACCTGGATGGCCACTATGCCACGTTCGGCAATGTCATCGATGGTATCGAGATCGTGGACAAGATCTGCGACGAGATTGGCAAGCCTGCTGATGATCCCAACAACGGAATGATTGACAGGGATAAGCGCCCTGTCATCAGCAAGATCACGACGGGCCTGCTCTAAGCAGGAGCGAGAACGGGGTGGCCGCTCTCTGAGTGACCACCCCGTTTCGTCAGGCAAAACAAAAACGGGCCGGCATGATGCCGGCCCGATTCTTTATGGTGGGGCATAAGGGATTCGAACCCCTGACGTACTGATTCGTAGTCAGTCCCTCTATCCAGCTGAGGTAATGCCCCGATGAAGCCTGAACATAATACCACCGCAGCCGAGCATGTCAAATGCTGTTTCAATTTGCAATGCACTTTCTCCCTGTCATTTCGACCGGAGGAGCGGCACGCCTCCCCTGTCATTTCGACCGGAGGCGCGAAGCGCCGGAGTGGAGAAATCTCGCAGCAAGTCGCTGTCCTGGACAATAGGCGGGCGCTGCGCGCATGAATCGTCGGGAGATTTCTCGACTCCGCTCACTTCGTTCGCCTCGCTCGAAATGACAGAGAGGGAACCATGATTGCTTCCTCCAAAATGACAAACGAACACGTGCTATGATTTCGCAATACGTGTGAATTTCAACTGGAGGTTAATCATGTGCGCAAATGGCGTAAACACCCAGCAGCTCAAGGATACGGTCAATCAGATTGACGAGACGGTCGCTCTCACGAGGCGCTGGACGCATCGCATGTACCATCTCGCATCCGATGGGCAGATGGAGCGCACCGCCATGCAGCTCCAGAAGATCCAGATGGAGCTCGACAACGTGCGCGAGATGCTCACCGAGGCCCAAGATGCCATCGAGCGCGATGACGCCGACACGGGCGTAACGGTCACCGCTGTCTAAGCTTTCCATGACGCAGGCTCAAGACACCACGCTCGTCGTGCTCGCGCATGCGCCTCTCGACGTGCGGGTGGCTTCTGCCCTGCAATCCGCTGCGCAGGCGCTCGGCTATGCGGACGGCTGTGCCATCGTGCAGCTCTCGGAGACCGGCGATCTCAAGCGTTTCGTCTTCGAGGCCGATCCCTGGTCGCTCATCGCAATCGATGACGCTTCGATTGACGCCTTGCGCGGGGCTTTCGATCTAGATGAGCAGGCCTTTGCCGCAGATGTCCCCGTGCATGTCACAGGCTATCGACTGGTTGCCGTGCCAGGATTCGCGGATTGCCTCGATGACCCCGATGCCAAGCGCGTTGCGTGGGTTCGCATGCAGGCAGCCGCTCATCCAGGCAATCCGCTCGACTAGTCCGAATGCGGCGTGTATCACCTCGTAACGTTTGTGCTATCATTCCGATTTGCGTCGAATTGGCACGGAGAGCTGGCCGAGTTGGCTGAAGGCGCTCGCCTGCTAAGCGAGTATAGGGTTAGATAGCCCTATCTGGGGTTCGAATCCCCAGCTCTCCGCCAGACGCTTTTTTGTTGTCCAGAAGAAAGGAACTCTGTGAAACCCCGACCTCACAGTAGTTAGCCTTTCCGGACCTCCTCTTGGCGGCCCGGTGGGGCCGTCGTTTCGCCACGCATAACAGCATCGCGCGGGTCATGCCCGCATAGCCTTTTTGCGCGGCACATAGGTATGAATAGAGGAGTCCGCCTGCATGATTTACCTGCGTCAGATTCTCAAGCAACCCGTCTTCGATAAGGACGGCGAACAAATCGGCGTCATCAGTGACTTGGCCATCGCCACCGGCGAGGTCTTTCCGCGCGTCACCTCGCTGGCCTTCATTGGCCCGCGCAAGACTCCGTTTATGATTTCGTGGCGCAAGTACGTCGAGTCCTATGATGGCAGCTGCGTACGCCTCAACGTGCCGTCGTCGGACATTCGCTTCTCGTACCTGCAGCCCGATGAGGTGTTGCTCGCGCGTGATTTGCTCGACAAGCAGATCGTCGACACGCAGGGCATGAAGGTCGTGCGCGTTAACGACCTCAAGCTTTCCGATAGCCCGGCGGGTCTGCGCCTGCTCGGTGCCGAGACGGGCATCCGCGGCCTGCTCTTCGGCATCTCGCCGCATCTCGAGAAGGCCGTCAACGCCATCGCGACGGCTTTTGGGCATCCGCTCAAGGAGCGTCTCATCGCGTGGAACTACATGGAGCTCATCGAGCGCGACATGTCGCAGATCAAGCTCTCCGTGAGTCACAAGCGCCTGCATGACATGCATCCGGCCGATGTCGCCGACATCATCGAGCAGCTCGAGCCGCAGCATCGCCAGGCGGTCTTCGACAAGCTCGACGCCGGTCAGGCAGCCGATGCGGTCGCCGAGCTCGAGGACGAGTTCCAGGCCGATGTCATCGAGGACATGACCACGAGTCGCGGTGCCGCCGTTCTCAACGAGATGGATCCTGATGACGCGGCCGACATCATCGGCGACCTGCCGTATGACAAGGCCGAGAAGCTCCTGCGACTCATGGGCGTCGAGGAGTCGGCCTCGGTGCGCTCGTTGCTCGGCTACAAGGAGGAGACGGCCGGCGGCATCATGACCACCGACTTCCTCACCGTGAACGATGACCTGACCGTCTCGGATGCCATCGAGGCCATACGCGAGATGGACGAGAACCAGGAGAGCATCCACTACCTCTACCTCGTGTCCGACAACGACGTGCTCACCGGCGTGCTGAGCCTGCGAACGCTCGTCATCGCCAAACCCGAGATGTCGCTTGACGAGCTCAGCACAAAGGAGCTCATTACCGTGCATCCCGACCTCGACCAGGAGGAGTGCGCACAGACCATTGCCAAGTACGACTTGCTCGCCATTCCCGTCGTCGACGAGCAAGGTGTCATGCTCGGCGTCGTCACCGTCGATGATGCCATGGACGTTTTGGAGGAGGAGCACGAGGAGGATCTGCAGCAGCGCTCCATCTCGAGCCCCTGGGTCATCGGCATCATCGTCGCGCTGCTCATCGTTATCGGCGTGCTTATCTTCATGCTCAATAGCTAGAGGGCGATGACGTGACGAACGAGAAGCTGACAGAACGCGAGGGATTGCAGCAAGGCCAGCCGGCTCCACGCAAGAGGAGCCGCGTCCTCATCGTGCTCGCGGCGCTTGGTCCTGGCGTTGTCGCCGCAATGGCGGGCAACGATGCTGGCGGCATCTCGACATATTCGACCATCGGTGCCAAGTTCGGCTACGGGACCTTGTGGATTATCCCCATCATGATGGTGATGCTCGCCATCGTGCAGGAGGGAGCCTCGCGCATGGGCGCGGTGACGGGCAAGGGCTTCGCGTCGCTCATTCGCGAGCAGTTTGGCGTGCGCCTGACCGCGCTCGCCATGATTGCCGTGCTCATCGAGAGCGGCGCTGCCACGCTTTCGGAGTTTGCCGGTATCGCCGCTGGCATGGAGCTCTTTGGCGTGAGCAAGTACATTGCGGTTCCCATTGCCGGCGTCGTTGTGTGGCTGCTTGTCATGGGCGGCAGCTACAAGCGTGTCGAGAAGGTGTTCCTTGCCATCAGCTGCGTGTTCGTGACGTATATCGTCGCGGCGTTTCTCGCGCAGCCAAATTGGGGCGAGGTCGGTTTGTCTCTCGTGATTCCCCATTTCGAGAATAACCCGAGTTTCATCAGCTTGGTGATTGCCACCGTGGGCACCACCATCGCTCCCTGGATGATTTTCCTGACGCAGAACAACGTCGTGGATAAGGGCGTCACGCCCGACGAGCTTCCGCTCGAGCGTATCGATGCCATTGGCGGTGCGATTGTCGCGTGTGCGGTTGCCGGCTTCATCATCATCACGACGGGCACCGTCCTGTATCCGCAGGGAATCACCGTGGACAGCGCCGCCGCGGCCGCAACGGCGCTCACGCCCATCGCCGGGCAATACGCCACGGTGCTCTTCGGCGTCGGGCTCGTCGCGGCAAGCTTCTTGGCTGCCTGCGTCGTTCCGCTTGTGGCCTCGAGTGCCATTTGCGAGGCATTTGGCTGGGAGCGCGGCGTGGACCGCGGCTGGAACGATGCCCCCGCATTCCGCGGCATCTACACTGCCATGATCGTCATCGGCGTCGTGGTGACGCTCATTCCCGATGTCAGCCTCATCAGCATCATGTTGATTGCGCAGTTCGTCAGCGGCGTGCTGTTGCCGGTCCTGCTCATCTTCATGGTGCTCATCCTCTCCGACCGTCATGTCATGCGCGCGTACACCAACCGCCGACTGCTCACCGTGCTCATCTGGGTGCTCATCGTGGTAGTCTTCGTGTTGACGATAGGCTGTTTGGCCATGACCGTGCTCGGCTTTTGAGGTGAGAGATGCGCTGCTGGGAAGACAGGGGTTGCCACGGGGCGATGTCGAAAGACTGTCCGCATGATGCCACGGGCATCTGCCCGCGCGACTGCATCAACACCATATGCGATTGCTCCTGGTACGAGCGTGCCAGCGCCATGGAAATGCTCGATGCCTATGACGTCGACTTCAGCGTGGCTCGCAAGGAGAACTGCCACAACTGCCGCTTCTTCCTCTCACGGGCTCCCAAGATTGCATAGCGAGAGCGAGGCCGCCGGGGCGGGTTTGTCTTGACGGAAATTAACGCTTAATGAGACAGTGTCTCTGAGCAGCTGTCTCATTTGCCTGGTCAGCGTGCCCTCTCATACCAATTGCATGAGCAATCTCGTGCGTTTGCGTACCAAATGCGTCCGATTTGGGGCAGACGGCATGAGGCTTGCGCCCTCTTCTTTCATAGGCTCTACCCAGGAGCCGTAGCCGACGGGGCATCGTCGGCAAAGGAGAGGAGGGCTTGTCATGAGCCAAAGAGTCGAAGTGGCCGAACACGGCACATCCCCCGAAGAGATAATCAAAACGCCACGGTACGCGTGGGTGATTCTCGCGATCACGTACTTTGCAAGCATCACCGCACCCCTGGGGCAATTCAAGGTCACGGCGATTGCCGGGGAGATCATCGGCGCTTACGGCCTGAATTACGCGTCGTTTGGCATGCTGATGACTTGCCTTGCGATCATTGGTGCGATCCTCGCGTTTCCAGCCGCGTTTATCTGCCGCAAGATTGGCCTCAAGGCAACCTGCATCCTCGCGATGAGCTGCATCATCGTCGGAGGATTGGTCGAGGTGGCCACTGGATCAATGATCCTTCTCTACCTTGGCCGTTTTATCGAGGGTGTTGGGCTGGGCCTCATCGGTGTGGCCTCGCCGACAATCATATCGTTGTGGTTTCCGGAGAAGACTCGTGGCCTTGCCCTGGGCGTGTGGTGCACGTGGGTACCCATGGCCATCACGATCGACTTCAACGTCGCGCCGGCCATGGCCCAGGCAATGGGCTGGCAGTCGGTCTTCTATGGCGTCGTGATCATCACGGCCATCGCGCTTGTGCTGTTCATCGCGTTCTATCGTCAGCCAGTGGGAAAGAGCAATATCGCCAACTATGGCGTCGAGGGGAGCATGAGCGATTGCTTCAAGTACCTCAAGAACAAGTACATCTGGATACTCGGCTTGACCTTCTTGGTGTTTAACTTCATCCAGGGCGGTGTCGTGAACACCTACTACCCTACGTATCTTTCCTCGATGGGGTTTGATGCGGGCACGGCAGGATTCATGACCTCGATCATCACGCTCATCGGCTTCATCATGAACCCGCTGTCGGGCGCGTGGTCTGATCGCTTGCCGATCAACAAGAAGTTCATCCTCGTAGCCCTGTTTGCCGCGACGAGCTTCGTCGGCTTCATCGTGGGCTTTCCGGAGACCATGGGGCCGTTTAGCATGGTGGGCATCTGGTTCTTCATCGTGCTCATGGGCTTTTCCGCGGCCTTTGGCGGCGGCGGAAGCCGTCCCCTCGCACCGACGATCCTGTCGAGCTCGGCCATGGCAGCGACGCTCGGCATGGCGGTCATGCAGTTCACGCAGTGCTTTGGTCAGATGCTTGCTCCCGTCTATGGCGCCTGCCTCGATGCCGGCCTTGGCTGGGTAGGCACGGCCTGGGTGACGGTCATCCCGCTTTCCGTCGTCGCGCTCATCCTCGCGTTCTTCATCAAGCCCGGCGGTAAGACCGCGCCAGGCGAACCTGATGAGGACAAGCCCGTTCGATAGGACTCGCGCAAACCGCACGCCAACTCCGTGCTCCCGACGCCTGCGAGTGGCTCGGGGGCACGTTGAGGCGCGGGGAGAGGAGAGCATGCGATGAGCGAGCATCGTCGCGGAACGCGTTGCAGCGTCTGCGTCTTCTGCGGGCGCTGCTTCGTGGATGGAGAGGCGGAGCAGGTAGACGCCGTCAGCCATGCGACCAATTGGGCTGACGCCTTCAAGGAGATGGATGACGGCAGTGCCGGTGCGCCACCTCCCATTCCAGGTGCTCCTGGCGAATGCGATGCCGTGACAGGTGCCACGCCCGGAGTCGCCACTGCATGCAAAGAGCTGGGTCTCGACGATATGGCGAACCTTGCCGGCAAGCTTGGCATCAAGCCGCCCGGGCAAGCCTGACGGGGGGTCTTCCAGACCGCTCGCTTGCCTTCTCGAAATAGGGGGTGTCGAATGTTTGCGGACTTGCTCTCACACCCGACTCGCGAAAAGCGTGATGCCGCTGCGGCGACGCAAAGCTAGTCCCTTTAGGGAAACTCGCGCACAAAGATCGTGCGCTCAGACAGTCCTCGCAAGATCGCATCACGCTTATCACGAGTCTGTTCGAGATGTCCGCAAACATTCGACACTCCCGCTCAGAGCCTCATACCAACGTACTGAGTGCCCGTCATCCCGTCACGTCAGTTAGCTGATTCTCAGCTACTAACGCTCATGACGCGAAGGCCCCTCGCGCACGTGACCTAACTTGTCAGGCACTCGAGTCCGTTTCGTCGATGCGAAATCGCCGCAGCGCAGGATGCAAGCCCTGGCGTCTGCACGGCGGGCCTAGAGAGGAAGCCTCGAGGATCGCAGTTTGGACATGGATCGAGCGAGAGAAGAGAAGGAGGAATCATGTCTGAAGCAGATGTGGTCGAGTATCACTGGAGCGAGACCAACGGCAAGAAGTATCGCCGTGGCAGCAGGCAATTCAAGAAAGTTGATGTCGGCATCGAGCCGACGCCTGCAGCAGAGACTCCAAAAGTCCCATGGAAATGGGAAGAGGATGGCATGACCGTCATCCGCGGTACCGCACGTTCGGCACCTGGTTGCCACAACGTCTGCGGCATCCTGAGCTACATCAAGGATGGCAAGCTCGTCAAGGTCGAGGGCGATCCGGAAGACCCGTACAACCAGGGCCGCCTATGCAGCCGCTGCCTGTGCATCCCGGACTACGTCTATCACGAGGACAGGCTGCTCTACCCGATGAAGCGCAAGCGCGAGGATCGTGGCAAGGACAAGTTCGAGCGCATCACCTGGGACGAGGCCTACGACATCATCGTCGAGAACTTCAAGAAGGTTGCCGACGAATATGGTGCTGACAAGATCGCCTGCTGCCAGGGCACCGGCCGTGACATCCATCAAATCACCCGCGTAAACGCAACCTGCGGCTCGCCCAACGAGGGCGTGCCCTATTTTGCTGGTAACTCCTGCTACCTGCCGCGCATCGCATCCATGGCTTGCATGCTGGGCGATCCCTGCGTCATGGACTGCTCGCAGTTCCTACCCAAGCGCTACGACGACCCGCGCTACGTGGTGCCCGAGTACTGCATCATCTGGGGCCATCAGCCCTTCTACGCAAACGCCGACGGCTTCTACGGCCACTGGATCACCGACCTGATGAAGCGCGGCATGAAGGTCGCGGTCGTCGATCCCAAGCTCACCTGGATCGCCGCGAAGGCCGGCGAGGACTGGCTGCGCGTGCGTCCCGGTGGCGACGGTGCGCTGGCCATGGCCATGCTCAAGGTCATCTGCGACGAGAAGCTCTACGACCAGGACTTCTGCGACAAGTGGGTCTACGGCCTCGAGGCCGTGTGCGAGCGCGTCGCCGAGATGGACCTCGACGAGCTGTGCGAGAGGGCCTGGGTCTCCAAGGAGGACGTGCAGCGTGTCGCGCGCCGCTACGCCGCCGCCAAGCCTGCCGCCATCCAGTGGGGCGTCGCCCTCGACCAGCAGACCGGTGGCCAGCAGGCCGCGCACGCCGTGACGGCGCTGTGGTGCATCACCGGCAATCTGGACATCCCCGGTGGCAACGTCATCGGCCAGGCATGCTGGGGCATCGAGCAGCCCAACTGGACGGGCACCTGGGGCTATGACGAGCTTCTGACCGAGGAGGAAGCTGCCAAGCGCATCGGTGTCGAGCGTTACCCGATGTTCGCCGTCGGCTTCAAGAACCTCTCGTCCAATGCGACGATCGAGGCCTGGCAACGCGGCGAGGTGCCCATCCACGCGGCGTACTTCGCCACCAATAACTTCCTCGCCACCATGGGCGCGCAGGCCGAGCGGCAGCTCGAGTGGTACAAGCAGATCGACTTCTGCGTGTTCCAGGACCTGTTCATGACCCCGACGATGATGGCCCTGGCAGACGTGGTCCTGCCTGCTGCCACCTACGAGGAGCGCAACGGCTTCGGCGGTCTGAACCCGTACCGCATCAGCTGCATCAACAAGGCCATCGAGCCGGTTGGCGAGACCAAGGCCGACAACACCATCTTCCTCGAGCTCGGCAAGCGCCTCGTAAAGGCTCTTCGTCCGCAGAACGAAGACATTGCCTGGCCTTGGGACAGCGTCGAGGAGATGTGGGATTACGCGCTCGAGGACGGCGGCTTCACCTGGGAGGAGCTGCGCGAGGCCACCTGGAAGTACCCCGAGTTCGAGTACCGCAAGTACGAGAAGGGTCTTCTGCGCCCGGACGGCCAGCCTGGTTTCTCCACCGAGACGGGCCGCGCCGAGATCTACTCCATGGTCTTCCACCACACGTCCTGGTCCGGCCTCGACCCGCTGCCGAGCTACGTCGAGCCCGTCGAGAGCCCGTACTCCAACCCGGATGCGCTCAAGGAGCTGCCCTACATCGTCACCTCCGGCGCCCGCGTGCCCCACTTCTTCCACTCCGAGCAGCGCCAGGTCAAGAAGCTGCGCGCGCTGCATCCCGACCCGCTCTGCTACATCCACCCGGAGACCGCTGCCAAGCACGGCATCGAGGAAGGCGACTGGATGTGGCTCGAGAACCAGCACGGCAAGTGCAAGTACAAGGCGAAGTTCGACGAGAACTACGACCCGCGCGTCATGCAGTGCGACCACGGCTGGTGGTTCCCCGAGCGCAAGGACCAGGCCGAGGAGAACGTCGAGGACGAGAAGGCTGGCCTGTTCGGCGTCTTTGAGAGCCAGATTAACAATCTTGTTCCCTTTGATGCGGGTGTGTCCGGCTTCGGGTCCAACTACAAGTCCATGATGTGCCGCATCTACAAGGACGGGGAGACCCCGGCCCCGCTGACGGTCGGTATTCCCGATCCCGGCGCGAAGGATGACCCCACGGCCGACAGCGTGGACATCGACACCGACGACCGTCCCATCGCGTAAGGAGAGGAAAGCGACCATGGCACACGAAGGAATTTTCGTCGACTACAACTACTGCACCGGCTGCGAGGCATGCGTGCTCGCCTGCCAGCAGGAGAAGGGGTACTCCGAGAAGGAGTTTGGCATCACCATCACCCAGCTCGGCCCCCTGGCGATCGACGCGTCGAAGAAGCATTACGACTTCGACTTCATCCCCCAGTTCACCGAGTGGTGCGATCTGTGCGAGAGCCGCACGGCAAAGGGCAAGAAACCGAGCTGCGTACAGCATTGCCAGGCGCAGTGCCTTGACTGGGGCACGGTGGAGGAGCTGGCCGCCAAGATCGATTCGCCCAAGCAGATGATCGTCGCCATCAAGTAGGCATCACATACGGGAATAAGCCGGAAGCACACCCCCAATCCCTCCAAGCTGCGAACCGGCTTTCCATAGCAAACCCCAAGCCCGCCAGCCTGATTTCCTGGCGGGCAAGGGGAAAAACGAAAGGAAGGTAAGACCCATGAGCATGGAAGACATCGTAGAACGTCTCGATCACGTTGACGTGAGGGCTCCTCGCGAGTTCAGCCACACGGTGACGGCTGCCGAGCGTGAGCAGGGCCGCATTGACTGGCGCGTACGCTGCTCCGAGAACATGGAGAAGATGAAGAAGCACATCGTCAACGACATCTACCAGAAGTAAGGCAAGGCGGACGCGCATCGTCGCGTACGCGTATCGAAAAGGAGGAGAAAGAATGGAAGATTTCAAGGTAATCGACGACAACATGCACTTTCTGCCGACGAACTTGTTCACCAACGAGAAGGTCCTGAACGGGTTCCTGTATTCGGCACCCATCACCTTCGGCATCAAGACCTACGTGACCAAGACCCCCGATGGCAAGCATGACCAGGTCGTCGTGGCCACCGAGGACGGCCAGGAGATCCTGAACTACGTCGAGGGCGACTACACTCTCGAGGCCAAGATCCAGGCCATGGACGAGGTCGGCGTCGACATTGCCATGCTGCGCATGCCCGTGTGGCAGGAGTGGTTGCCGCTCGAGATCTGCAAGATCGTGAACGACCAGGCAGCCGACATGTGCAAGAAGTCCGAGGGACGCCTTGTCGCCAACGCCGTCGTACCGCCCTGGGGTCGTCCCGAGGACGTCGACGAGCTCAAGCGCTGCATGAACGACTTGGGCATGGTGGGCGTCCAGCTTGCCTGCGCCTATGGCAACAAGTTCCTCGACGACGACCTGTTCAAGCCATACATGAAGTACATCAACGACCACAAGATTCCGGCCGTCATCCATCACACGCCCGGCCAGAACGTCTTCCAGATGTTCCAGGACTACACGCCGCTGCGCCGCGAGCTCGGCCGCATCACCGTCCAGGCCGTCGCCGTCGGTCGCGAGCTCTACTCCGGCATGTTCGACGAGTTCCCCGACCTCAAGTTCGTTCACACCATGTTCGGTGGCAACTGGTTTGCCCTGCAGAACCTGCTCGCCCCGCACGTCTCGGTGAAGAAGAAGGAGGCCATGAACCGCCTGGCCACCAACATCAGCCGCGAGGATTACTTCCGCTACCTCAAGAACAACATCTACTTCGACTCGACCCATCCCATGAGCTGGTCGAAGGAGGAGCTGGAGTGCGCAGTGCAGGTCTGCGGTGCCGACCACATCCTGCTCGGCTCTTCGTTCCCCGTGTTCTACGAGTGGATGGCCCGCTCCGTGGGTGCTATCAACGCGCTGGACATCGACGAAGAGGATCGCAAGCTCATCCTCGGTGGCAACGCCGCGCGCCTGTTCAACCTGTAAGCGATAGCGCATCGATCCCAAGGAGGGAAAGAAAATGAGCAATCCCAACGCAGTCGCCGCAGCAGATGCCCCGATGAAGACCCCTGGCTATGCCTGGCCGTGCCTCATCGTGTCCCTGCTGTGCGCCGTGAGCATCGTGTTCGCCTGGCAATGGCTGCCCGGCGTGACCTTCCCGGTGTTCTCCGGCTGGGAGGCGGGCATCAACCCGACCTTCCAGGCTCCCATGATGGCCAACGTCATGGGCCTCGTGCCCATCGGCGCCCTCATCATGGCGTTTCCGACGTCCATCCTGGTGCGCAAGTGGGGCCCCAAGATGGCAACGTGCACAGGCATGATCCTGGCAATCATCGGCCAGGTCATCTGCTCGGTTTTCGCCGCCACCGACTTCACGGTGTTCCTCGCCGGCCGCTTCATCCTCGGCCTGGGTCTGTCGACCACCGTCGTCGCCGGCCCGACCTGCGTGTCGGTCTGGTTCCCGCACGGCACCCGTGGCCGCGCCATGGCAATCTGGTCCACCTGGGCCCCCATCGGCATCTTCACCATCAACGCCATCAGCTCGAGCGTGCTCGGCGCCGTTGGCGGTGACATGACGATGTTCCTGTGGATTTGGGCCATCGTTATGGTCGTCATCCTCGTGTTGTTCTTCTTCGTGTTCCGCGAGCCGAAGGGTGACGAGGTGTCCGAGGTCAGCCCCGAGCGCAAGAGCTTCCGCGAGGTCCTGCCCCTGTTCAAGAGCCGCCAGCTATGGTGCCTCATCATCATGTTCGCGATCTTCAACTACATGAACTACGCCTTCAGCCAGTACCTCAAGACCTGGCTGCAGCTTTCCACCAATGCCGGTGGCATGGGTTGGGACGTCGGCATGGCCGGTATCCTCGGCGGCCTCATCTGCGCATGCGGTGCATTGGCCCCGCTCGGTGGCTTCATCCTGGACAAGACTCCCAAGCATCTGAAGTACATCTGCGTCATCGCGGGTATCACGTCGCTGACCATCTGCTGCGCGCTCGCGTTCCATAACAGCGTCCCGATGTTCATCGCCTACGTGCTGTTCTTCTGCATCGGCAACATGTTCCTGAACGGCTGCTGCCGACCCATGGTTCCCAGCTACGTCTTCAAGGGCGGCGCGACGGCCGTCGGTCTGGGACTCTCGTTCCTGACCATCGGCCAGTACATCGGCCAAATCCCGACGAGCTACGTCATGCACAACTTCGTCGATTCCATGGCGTTTGGCATGACCGATCCGATGCTGGCGTTCTGGGCGCTCGTGCCCGTCGGCGTCATCGGCATCCTGTTCAGCCTCGGCATGAAGCCGAGCAAGCCGAAGGCTGGCGAGGGCGCCGGCAAGCCGCAAGGTGCCCCCGAAGGCAAATAGGCTCTGAGCTTGGTTGCGAGGGCGTCGTCTAAAACGATGGCGCCCTTACAAATAAAGGGTACGTACGGATACGAATGTAGAGAGGATCCACCATCATGAAGAATTCTATGAAGAAGCTCGTCACCATCCTCCTGGCAGCGTGCGTTGGTTGCCTGTGCTTTGCCGGTATCGTGGGTTGCTCCTCGGATAACTCCGCCAGCAGCTCGGGTAGCGCGTCCGCCTCGAAGTCCGACCCGACCAAGGCCGAGGGCGATGCTCGCTACTATGCGGGCGAGTGGGTTTCCAAGTCCGAGATCGTTCCCGGTCAGGGCGAGGTTCCCACCGAGCAGTACAAGATCATCATGAATGCCGATGGCACGTTTGACGTGCAGGACAACGGCGCGTCCATCCTCACCGGAACGTGGGAGGCCCAGTCTGCGACGGCTGGTACTGCCAAGACCTCTGATGGACAGGATGTCCGTCTCGAGATCGCCGGCGGCTCGAAGCTCATCTTCGATGGTAGCCAGTCAGGTGTGAAGAAGATCATCTGCGTGCGCTAGTCCGCAAAGATCAACATCGACCCCATCGCCCGCAGAGGATCCGTACCCTTCCTCTGCGGGCATTCCTATTGTGGGTACCGAGACGACAGACGAGGGATCGGAGGTAGCGCCATGGGACTCTTCACGAAGGAATGTGCCGTCTGCGGACGCGAGAGCCTCGGAATCAACTGCGCTCCGCTGGGCGAAGGCCGGTTCCTGTGCGCCGCATGCGACCGCACCGTGCGCCGGTACGTGAAGGAGAGCACCAGACGCACGTTCGCACCGCCCGCCCGCGCGTTCGAGCTCGCCACGCTCAAGGCCATCGTTGCAGGTGAGGAGCCGCCTCTCGAGCTGCCTGGCGATGACGCTGTCGACGATGCTTTCGTCGCCACCGGCGCTGTGGGTACCTTCGCGCGCTACAACGACCGCACGCGCGAGCTTCTTATCTGTCCCATACGCGATGTCACGGGCATGGAGGTCTACGAGGCGGGCCAGGTCATCGCCTATGACGACATTGCCTCACTCGAGGTCCTTGATGACGACGCGCCCATCGCATCCAAGCCCCAGGGTCACTGCTCGAGCCTCGTGGTCAGGCTCGTCTTGAGCGATGGTTCGCAGCAAGACGTCCCGTTTATCTCCACCCCTCAAAACCGCAAGGGCTTTGCCTACGCGCACACGTTGGAGCAGGCCCGCTTCCTCGCGACGCATCTCGATGAGATGCGCTGACGATTCAAGCATATGACTCTTTTAAGACATTGCTGTTCCTGTGTTTGGCTGGTAAACTTCTATGTAACATATGTTACATAGAAGTTTGGACATTGCATGAATTACCGCATCAAAGAGGATATCGAACTAACCCGTTATCTTCTTGGGTGCAGTCTTGAGGAATTATCAGAGGGCATAGGTGTCAGTCGCATGACCTTGCATCGTTGGAACGTGGGTCGGGTTGTGCCGTCAGAGTCTGCCTTGAGCTCGTTTTATGAATATGCTTTCAGTCGGGGCGTTCGGTTGAATCAGATCAAGGCTCAGCTCTATCGGGAAGACGTGCGCACACCCCAAACGCTCCTGTTTCATGGTTCTAAATCTGGCATAGAAGGCAATCTTCGTCTTGATGCGTCTCGTCGTAATACCGATTTTGGCCAGGGGTTCTATTGTGGCGAGACGTTGGATCAGGCTGCCATGTTTGTCTCTGACTTTGATAGAGCATGCCTCTATATGATTTACCTCGACTCATCAGATATGACGGAGAAACGTTTTGTCGTCGATCAAGATTGGATGCTCACCATTGCGCTGTTCCGGGGACGGCTTTCAGAATATGCCGGCCATCCGCGCTTGATTGAATTGATGAAACGGGTGGATAACGCCGACATCATCGTAGCTCCCATTGCCGATAATCGCATGTACGAGGTAATCGATAGCTTCATCGCGGGTGAGATAACCGATGAACAGTGTCGTCACTGTCTTTCGGCAACCGATTTGGGAAATCAATATGTGCTTCGAAGCAAACAGGCACTCGAACACGTCCTCGTAATGGAGAAGTGCTTTCTATGTCCTTCCGAAAAACGGCAATACATGGCGCGAAGAGAGGAATCATCTTCAAATGGCATAGCCAAAGCCAAAGCCGCTCGTCGCCAGTATCGTGGGCAGGGACTTTACATCGACGAGGTGTTCTCGTGAACGCGCCGAATGAAATGCTCACTACTGCCTGTCGCTACCAAGGACAACTTTTCGTGAAATCTCTTGAGAGTTGCACATGTAGTTCCGCTGTCTTCATACGTCGATTCATGAATTCTGCAGTATGTGATCATCTCGATCGAACTCTTCCGTGGGGGTCTCCTCCTTCTCATGACGAAGTCTTTCGTGATCTCGAAGAGGACTATGGTCCAAGCAACTATGGGAGCATCCGGTACACGGAAGAGGAGCTGTATTGGATGGGTTACTTGCTTCGGTTCTGGTCTCTTACTCGTGATGTTTCAAGCAAAAGCATCTACAAGATAGTGGGAGGACGCGAGCTCGCTGGGCTCTATCCCATCTACCACGGTCTCGACCCTGATGTTGCTGTCGAACGCATTCTGGAATCGAGAGGCATCGCTTTGGAAGAGGATTCCATTAGCCGCGGTGTGAGAGAACTGCGGCATATTCGTGATACGTGCACTTTCGAATATGCTGTTATGCGCTTGTCTGACCTCCAGGACAATAACAACATGACAAATCCCAAACAACGTCTCTGACCTGCACCTTCGACCTCTCATACCAATAGGCTGAGGGGCGTTTTCAGTCATATGAGCCTAAGGGCCGTCACGAAACTTTCCTAGATTTGCAGAGGACGCAGAAAAGGAGATGCGCCCACGTCCCGTGGCCCACGCTCATTGGCGCCCGGTACAGAGAGGGGGAAGGGCGCGCGCATTTTGCGCCGATGGTGCCACAGCCATCGAATTAGGAGGAGACTATGTCAGAGTCAACCTCGAAGCTTGACGTGAGTGAGGTCGTAAAAGACCAGACCGAGTTCATGTCCTCCGAACTTCCCACTCCGCGTTATGCGTGGGTGGCCCTCTTCGCCACCTGGCTCATTTCCATCGCCATCCCCATGGCGTGGTTCGCCCTGCCGGGCGTCGCGAGCCGCCTCATTCCCTGGATGGTAGCGAGCTGGGTCATCCCCGGACAGATGACCCTCGATCCGGGTGCGGCCTTCGGCTTCCTCATGAACGCCATTGCCTGGACGGCGATTATCGTTGCCATTCCCACGGGCTGGATTATTCGTCGCATCGGCCCCAAGCCGACGCTCATCATCTCCGGGATCATCACGGCGCTCGGTATGGCCGGCGTCGCTCTGTTCTTCAACACGAGCTACGAGATGTTCCTCACTTTCCGCGTCATCACCGGTATTGGCGTGGGCATGTGCTCGGTTACCGGTCCCACGGCAGTTTCGCTGTGGTTCTCGAACAAGCACCGCTTCATGGCGGTTGCCATCTGGTCCACGTGGGTGCCGGTTGGCATGCTGTTCATCAACAACGTTTCGCCTGCGCTGACCTCGTCCATGGCGGGCGTCGATGACATCGCCGGCTTTTTGATGAACCCGGCGAACATGGCCGTCGCCACGAGCCAGTTCCAGACGGTATGGTGGCTCATCACCGCCATCATCGTCGTCGCGCTCATCGTGTTCATCGTGCTGTATCGCCTGCCCTCCATCGAGAAGGGCGAGGTGTCCGAGATTTCCATCGAGCGCCTCGACTACAAGAGCGCGCTGCCATTCCTGAAGAACCGCCAGTTCGTGGGCCTGCTCATCGCCTGGATGCTCTTCGAGTTCGTGAACTTCGCGTTCACCACCTACGACGAGGCCTTCCTCACCGCCCAGTTCCCCGAGATGTGGGTGGGTATGGAATGGATGCCTGCGTTCCTCATGACCTGCGGAAACGCCTGCGGCATTCTCGCGCCCATCGGCGGGTGGATTTCGGACAAGCTGCCGTGGACCAAGAAATGGATCATCATCTTCGCAGGCTGCTTCTGCCTGCTTCTTGCCGTCGTGTTCGGCTGGAAGGTCGGAGCCTTCTACTTCTTCGGCTTCTACCTGCTGTTCCACATCGTGGGCAATGTTCTGCTTGTGGGATCCGTACGTCCGATGGTGCCCTTCCTCGTGGGACGTGGCGGCCAGACAGCCGTTGCGGTTGGCCTGTCCATCCTCACCGTCTTCCAGTTTGGCGGCGAGTGCCTCGAGACCTTCGTGTCCTATGCTATCGGCGCGTTTGCTTCGATGGATGCTTCCGCAATAGGACACGTCGCCGTACCGCCCGAGGCCTTCCAGATGACCACCTGGGCTGTCATGTTGCCCATTATCGTCATCGGTACGGCGTTTGCTCTGCTCACGAGGCCGTCTAAGGCCGAGCGCGAGGCGGCAAAAACGCCAACGCCCGATTGGCAGCCTGGCGAGATCGACGTGCCCGTTGACGGGACTGAGGTCGCCGAAGTACCCACGCAGGTCAACGAGGTCATCGTGGCAGAAGAGGAAGTCGATACGGACGATGCGCCGACATCGCAGTCATAGCGTTATCGTCTTCGTCTGATTTTGCGTTTCGAGGGGTCGTCCAAATTGGACGGCCCCTTTGCCTGCGCCCATCCGATGGGGCTATAATCCTGATTAGAGGGGCTACGCTTGGCTATTGCCCTATGTGGGTTTACCCACCTGTTGGCAGAAGCATTGCAATGGGCACCACGCAAATCAAGCGCGCGGGGGATAAAAAAATGAAGAGCGTCAAGAGAGCGGATGCGATATCCGCCGTCGAGTTGCTGGGCCTCATGGGGTTTGCCTTCCTTTTGGCCTGGATGTTCGTTTCCTTTTTCTGGCTGTTCCGGGATTTTCCACCTGATGTGCCCCTTGCGGCGCGCGATATGAGCCAGCTGGCCATCTTCGCTGGCATGCCTGTGGGCTACGTGCTCATGCACCTGCTCGGGCGCATGCCGCGCTTCAACCTGTTCTCGATCATCACCACGGGCGTTGAGCTGGTATGTGGCCTGTCGCTTCCCATCGTTGCCTTTGCCATCTACCAGAACGTTCATGTGCCTTTGCTGGTGGTGTGTATCACCAACTTCCTGGGAGGCGCCACCTCGGCCTTGCTCACGGTGTCGTGGCTCGATGTGCTAAGTCGCCTGCGTACTACCTTGTATGGCCGCTTCACAGGCCTCGCCTTCGTGGGCGGCTCCCTGTTGTTTGCCTTGGCGACGCTCGCACCCGACGCCATGCAGCCGATTTTCTCGTTTGCCTATTTGCTGTTCAGCATCTGCTTGCTCATCTTCGCGACCCAAAACGCCGACGGCAATGACGAACGCGCGCCGCTTGAGTCGACGGAGGATACGACATGGCGTTTCACCAAGGAGATCGAGCCGTCGTTCTTCGTGTTCGGTATCGTGTTTGCGCTTAACTTCGTGTTCCTGTTCAACAACGGTACCGAAGCTCTACTACCGGGCTTGCTTGCCGTTATTCCCGGCGCCTTACTCGTGGCGCTTATGGCCATATGCGGAAAGCAGGTCGATATCACGGTCGTGCAGCGCTGGCTTTTGGTGATTACCGTGCTCAGTTGTCTTCTCATGCCCTTCTCGGACGGGGTCCTGCAATTGGGGTGCGCATGCCTGGTGGTGGCCGCATGGGCCGCCTTCAAGACGACCAACTACGCGTTTGTCGTGCGCAAAAGCACGCTTACGCGCAGCACGCCGCTGTTCAGACAGGCACCCATGCGCCTATTCGTCTCGTCGTTTGGATTTGCGCTTGGCTGGGGCATTGCCGCGGTGATCACGAGTGTCTCGGGCGCGCATTCCGAGCCTTTCACGATCGTGCGACTCGCCATGGTGTTCGTGCTTGTCGTGGTCGTCATGG
Organism: Coriobacteriia bacterium; assembly: GCA_003149935.1. Lineage (NCBI taxonomy): Bacteria > Bacillati > Actinomycetota > Coriobacteriia > Coriobacteriia bacterium. The sequence continues at coordinate 55,991 of QAMH01000007.1, forward strand.
CGTTCTTCCCCATCGGACGGCATCACCTCGCTGACGGCACCTCGCGAGACGAGAGTGCCCTGAACGGTGACAAGGTCGTTGTCCAGATGGACGAGAGCGAGCTATTCGAGGAGCGTTGCCAAGCTATCGTGAAGCTTTACCAGCTCTCTCCGCGTGAGGCGGACATCCTCGCGTACCTTGCCAAGGGACGTAACGCCGCATGGATCCAGGAGGAGCTGACGATCTCTCCCCATACGGTCAAGAGTCACATCTACAACATCTATCGCAAGCTCGACATCCATTCCCAGCAAAAGCTCATGAGCTTCGTCGAGGAGTTTCCCCTCGACCTCTGATGAGACAACGTCTCTGAGCAACTGTCTCATCCCCCTGGTCAGAGCCTCATACCAACATACTGAAACCGGCAATTGCATACTCGTTTGGCTATGGCGAATCCCCCCTGGATGCTTTCATGGCTCCAACACCATAAGGGAGGTGGGCATCGTCGAGGAAGATACTCCGATGCCCGGATGAACCGACACGCCCCTGGGCACCCATCGTCTCCCTGATGGAATCGGCATCGCGCGCGGGCGTGATGCCAGAGATGGAGAGGAGGAGCTATGGAAGAATTCGAGATGGACGGCAAGAAGGCTGCCCAGCACGAGGATTCGGAATGGCACTTCAGCGGCAAGAATGATCCCAATGCAGTGGATCGCAAAGAGGAAGTAGTCCTCGAGAAGGATCGCGACGACATCGGCACCACCAAGGAGGAGAACCAGTTCAACTTCGGTGCTGGCGAGCGTCCCGAGATGCAGGACTGGAAGCATCCCGGCGAATGGCAGTACATGGAAGACGGTATGCTCGTCACGCGTACCTCGGTATGGTCGGCCCCCGGCTGCCACGAGGGCTGTGGCGTGCTCGTGTACTCCGACCCGGAGACCGGTCGCTTCATCAAGTGCGAGGGCGACCCGGACGATCCGTACAACCGCGGCGCACTGTGCCCGCGCTGCCTGGCCTTCAAGCAGGTCGAGTTCCATCCCGACCGTATCCTGTATCCCATGAAGCGCGCCGGAGAGCGCGGCGAGAACAAGTGGGAGCGCATCTCCTGGGACGAGGCCCTCGAGACGTGCTACAAGGAGTTCCGTCGCATCGCCATGACCTACGGTGGCGATTCCATCCACTGCCTGCGCGGTACCGCCCGTGACAATCAGTGGCAGGTCGGCCGCATGGCCAACACCATGGGCAGCCCCAACGAGTATGGTTTCCTGTCCGGCACCGCATGCTATCTGCCGCGCCTGTCGCTCATGATCATGACCTATGGTGGCATGCTCATCGCCGACTTTGCGCAGTTCTCCGCCCTTCGCTATGACGACCCCGAGTGGGTGTGCCCCGAGTGCACCATCGTCTGGGGCTGCAACCCCACCATCTCGAACCCCGACTTCTTCATGGGTCACTGGGTGACGGATGCCATGAAGCTCGGTTGCAAGCTCATCTCCGTCGAACCTCGCGTAACCTGGCTTGCGGCTCACGCCGACATCCATCTGCAGCTGCGTCCCGGCACCGACACCGCCCTGGCTCTGGGTATGATCAAGGTCATCGTTGACGAGGACCTCTACGATCACGACTTTGTCGATCGTTGGACCTACGGCTTTGACGAGCTTGCCGCTCGCGCCCAGGAGCTCTCCCTCGACGAGGTCGAGAAAATGACGTGGGTTCCCAAGCAGAAGATCATCGACGCCGCCCGCATGTTCGCGAATGCGCATCCCGCCAACGTTGTCTGGGGCCTTGCTGTTGACATGCAGTCTCAGGGCACGCCCTGCGCCGCCGCCATCGCCGCGCTCTGGACCATCACCGGCAACCTCGATGTGCCTGGTGGCATGTGCTACACCGCCGCTCCCATGGGCGTCGACCAGCCCTCCGCTGGTGCGTGGGGCATCTACGACCTCATCGACGAGGAGACGCAGAAGAAGCGCGTCGGTTGGAAAGAGTACCCGATGTATCGCTACGGCCTCACCCAGGCCATGCCCGACATGTGCCTCGAGGTGTGCGAGGAAGGCGGCGTGAAGGGCGTCTGGATCCAGACCTCCAACGGCATCGCCTGCATGAGCTGCGAGACCGAGCGCTGGTACAAGGCCATGAAGAAGCCCGAGTTCATCGCCGCATGCGACGTGTTCATGACGCCGATGATCCAGAGCTGCGCCGACATCGTCCTTCCCGTCCAGACCTGGGCCGAGAAGCATTCCGTCCGCGCGCACTACTACTTCCTATCCGCTATCACCGGTGGTTGCGCCGCCGAGGGCGAGGCGCTCTCCGACTGCGAGATCAATCGTCGCCTGGCACAGTACTTCGACAACGACGACGAGTTCAACAAGGCGATCAACCGTCCCGAGGGCAAGCAGCACACTTGGCCCTGGAAGACCGAGGACGAGGTCTACGACGAAATCGTCAAGCCTTCCGGCTTCACCTTCCACGAGCTCATGGAGCAGGGACCCGTCTACCAGAAGTACGTCTACAAGAAGTACGAGAAGGGCCTCATGCGCCCCGATGGACAGCCTGGTTTCAACACGCCGACCGGCCGTATCGAGTTCTACTCGACGCTGTTCCAGGCCTACGGCTACGATCCGCTGCCCTATATCGAGGAGCCCGGTATCGGTCCCGTATCCACGCCGGATCTCTACGAGGAGTATCCGCTCATCATGATCACGGGCGCCCGTACCACCTCGTTCTTCCATTCCGAGCATCGCCAGATCCCGTATCTGCGCCAGCTCACGCCCGACCCGTGGGTGCAAATCAACCCCAAGACCGCTGCCGAGCACAACATCTCGGAAGGCGACTGGGTCTGGATCGAGAACCATCGTGGTCGCTGCCGTCAGCGCGCCCGCGTCACCTACGAGGTTTCCGAGAAGGAGATCGCGGCCCAGCACGGCTGGTGGTTCCCCGAGCAAGACGGTGCCGAGCCTAACCTCTACGGTTTCCGCCAGTCCAACATCAACCAGCTTCTTGCCAACAAACCGGGACGCACGGGCTTTGGTGCCGACCTGAAGTGCACGCTGTGCAAGATCTATCGTTGCAGTGAGGAGGACCTGTAATGTCTAGGAACGGAATACTTGTCGACTACCAGTACTGCACCGGTTGCTATTCCTGCGAGGTCGCCTGCCAGTCCGAGCATGAGCTGCCGCTCGAGCAATGGGGTGTCAAGGTCATGCAGAACGGCCCGTGGCCCATCCGCGAGGCAGACGGCACGCCGACCGACCAATACGTGTACGACTTCATCCCGTCGTTCACGAGGATTTGCGACCTGTGCGCAGACCGCCGCGCCCACGGCAAGCTCCCGAGCTGCGTGTTCCACTGCCAGGCAAAGTGCATGGAGTTCGGACCCGTGGACGAGCTCGCGAAGAAGCTCGACGAGAAACCCGAGCAGTATCTCTGGGTTCCTCCCTGCTCCAAGTAGCAGTCAGCCAGGGGAGGGGACGTGACCACCGCGTCCCCTCTCTACTCCACTTGCTTTGTCGCGACCGCCCCTCTGTCATTTCAAGCGAGGTTCCCCATGGATGTGCAGCAACTCAAATCACAGATCGATGCAGCGCCTCTGGCGGATAGGGCTGCCTTGGACAAGCTCTATCACTTCATGACCATCGGAGATACGGTGCGGGCGGAATATGCCGATGCCCTCACCGCGGCCGATACCATCCAGGAGTTCATGGGCGCCATCTTTGCCGACGAATCGAAGAAGAACACGCTCGAATGGGCCGAGATCGCCAAGATCAAGCGTCGCAACTGGCTTCCGTTCTTCGATGCCGAGATGGTCATCCAGAACCTGCGCATGAAGACCGATGGTCTGCCCATTCAGATGGGCACGGGCGTGATATTGGCTCCGACGGGCAGCCGTGACAACATCGCGAACCTCTACGTGTTCGAAAACGGTGCCTTCAATCGCCAGGCAGCCGAGTTCGTAACTTCGATTGCAGGCAAGTTTGTCCTTGCCGATTGGGAATTCTTCGGCATCTATGGACTCTATAAGTATCGGGGCAACGTCATCCTGGAAGCCTGGGAAGTCGAGGAACCTCCCCGTCACGCACCCAGTGAGAAATAACGCACGCTGGCTCTTCTTGTGAGGGGCCCGAAGATTGCGCGCCGCGAATGAGACAGTGTCTCTGAGCAACTGTCTCATTTGCCTGGTCAGCGCACTCTCTCATGCACCCTCTCACTATCGAAAAAAACGTGCATGCTAGTTTGTGTATGACCCGTTTGCTCTGTTGTTGTCCCCCGCGACGATTGCATTGACGATGGCACTCACAATCGAGATCACGATGGACGCGAGAAACGCGCTGCCAAAGCCCGAAATCCAGAACCCGACGCCGAATAATCCGTTGGCAAGCCAAGCTGCCAGATACAACAGCGCCGTGTTGACAATCAGATAGAAGATTCCCAATGTCAGCACCGATATGGGGAGCGAGAGTATCTGCAGGATCGGTTTGATGGAGATGTCTATCAGCGAGAGGAACAACGCGAAAATGACGATGCCGACCCAAGCGGAGTCACCGCCGATGATTTCGATGCCGGGAATGAGCCATACGGCTGCGGCAACGGCAATGGCAGTTACTATCCAGCGAATAAGAAACGACATGGCTACTCCTTTCACGAGCGACTATGGTGAGGTGTGCAGGCGAATTGCGCCTGACCTTCTTAAATCGCGTATATAATGACATTATACGCCAGCAAGATGAACGTGATCGGAGGTTCCCATGGCAGAGAACGAAACCCGGCAATCACGCAAACGCGTGGCAATGATCACAGGTGCCTCATCGGGGCTCGGGCGGGAATTCGCCCGGCAGATAGATCTTCTCCAGCAAGTAGACGAACTGTGGCTCATCGCCCGCAACCATGACGCACTGCAAGAGATCGCCGACACGCTCAGTTCTCCGGCGGTTCCCATTGTGGCAGACCTCACGAGCAAGGCAGATATCGCGGCTATCAGGCAGCGTCTGGCGGACTTCGATCCCGACGTGCGATATCTGGTAAACGCCGCCGGCTTTGGCAAGTTCGGGGACTGGCGGAGCATCTCGGACGAGGCCGTCGATTCCATGATTGACCTCAACTGCCGTGGTCTTGTCGACATGACGCATGCGACACTGCCCTATATGGGCCGCGGCGCGCATATCGTGCAGGTTGCATCTGCCGCGGCTTTTGTCCCGCTTCCTCATATGAACGTATATGCAGCTACCAAGGCATTCGTGCTGCGCTACACGCGTGCGCTGCGTTGGGAGCTGCACGGCACGGGAATCACGGCAACTGCGCTGTGTCCCACCTGGGTAAAGACAGGCTTCGAGAAAGTTGCCCGCGAGTCTGGCGGAGGCAGTGACGTACATCATCTGCTCGGTGCCCAGAAGGCTTCGACCGTCGTGTCTCGCGCGCTGCGAGCAAATCGTCTGCATATGGCGGTTGCCACGGCAAGCCCACAGTCCTGTGCCTTGCGCATTATCGGGAAGGTCGTTCCCAACTGCATCAGTATGGCGGGCTGGGAGCTTGTGCGCCGCATTTAGGCGGCGAGGAGAAGGAGACGTCATGAATCTCTACGAAACGCCCGTCAATTCCGCGGCAGATGTGCAGGACGTCATCGACGAGATCGGGACGTATTTTCGCACCGGTGTCACCTTATCCGTCGATTTCAGGATTCGACAACTCAATCGCCTGGGGGCGTACTTGCGAGAGCATGAGCAAGAGGCGCTCGAGGCGCTCCATGCCGACCTGGGCAAGAGTGCCTTCGAGTCCTACGCCACCGAGCTCGGTCTCGTCTATGACGAGATTCGCACCTGCGTCAGGCACGTACGCGCGTGGGCTCGACCCAGGCACGTGCGCACGCCGTTGATGAACTTTCCGGCAACGTCCAAGGTCTATCCCTATCCCTTTGGCGTGGCCGCGGTGCTATCCCCATGGAACTATCCCATCCAGCTGGCGCTCGTGCCCCTGGTGGATGCCATCGCGGCTGGCAATTGCGTTGTCATGAAGCCGTCCAAGACCTCCGTGCACTCGAGCGCCTTCATCCGAAAGATGTGCGAGGAGGTCTTCGACTCGCGCTACGTCTTTTGCCTGCACGGCAGCGATGACATGAACAAATGGCTGCTCGAGGTCACCTTCGACAAGATCATGTTCACGGGCAGCCCGCACGTGGGCAAGCTCATCATGAAACACGCGGCCGATTCGCTCACGAGCGTCACCTTGGAGCTTGGTGGCAAGAGCCCGCTGTTCATCGCCGCGGATGCCAACGTGAAGCGTGCAGCGCAACGCGTGGCCTGGGGCAAGTGCCTCAATTCCGGGCAGACTTGCGTGGCGCCTGACTACGCTCTCGTTCATGCGAGCGTGATCGATGAGTTCGTGCACTGGATGGACCATTACCTGCATGAGTTCTACGGTGCGGACATCTTGGCAAGCCCTGACTATCCTCACATGATCAACGAAAAGCACTTCGACGAGGTGTGCGCCTACATCGACAATCGTCCCGCGGACTGCGCCGTCGCGCTTGGTGGTGGAAGAGACGCCACGACGCTCAAGATCGAACCGACCCTGCTTACGAACGTCACGATAGACGACCCAGTGATGGCCCAGGAGATATTCGGCCCCGTGCTCCCCATCATCGCATGGGACGATGTTGAGGACGCCATTGGTGTGACCCGCCACTTCGGGCATCCTCTTGCCTGCTACATCTTCTCGGAGAGCAGAGGATTCCAGCGCATGATTCTCGATAGAGTTCCCAGTGGTGGCGCCGTCATAAACGATGTGATCATCCACGTGGCCAACAGTCATATGGGATTCGGTGGCCTGCAGAACTCCGGCATCGGTGCCTATCACGGCAAGGTTGGATTCGACTGCTTCACGCACTACAAGTCGACCTCGAAGAAGACGACGTTATTTGATATCCCCGTGCGCAATCCGCCATTTGACGAGATGTCGATGCGCATCCTGAAGCTCCTGGTCCCACCTCCGCGCTAGGGCACACGAGGGTGAACGAGGCTCTCCAGGCTAACGTTCTTTGCTCTAACAGAGAATGGTTAATTGAGGTTGATTGACAAGTCAAACTCCACCTGAAGTCTTGTATGTGCACTCTTTGCGTCCTAGAATATATTTAGGTTAGATAAACAAAAGGATGGTGGTCACAATGGTCGATACATTAGACGAGGACGCTCGCAAGGATCTCGAGCGCATCGAGGAGGAGGCAGCCGCCGAGGCTGCGGCCGCAGTCGAGGATTTTGACGCGATGGGCGAGGAAGAGGCCGCAGTCGATGCTGCCGAGACCGCCGCGACCTTCGAAGAGGCTGCGCAGAACAATTAGTCCGTCTGAGATAACCGGACAGACTACATCGAGGGGAAAGGAGCAGTCGCTTCTTTCCCCTCTTTGATATGCCTCTTCGTATGTCGTGTCGTCATCGCCTAAGATGGGACTTTGCTGATTGCTTCCCACGCGAGCCGATCAAAGAGCTCTCGCTGACCATTTCTCGAACCGCGTTGCCAAAGATTGCGAGTGCGTGACCGCAAAGTGCCAAGGATTGCGGGCGAGTGACAGTATAAAGCGGTCACGGAGGGGCATTTCTTGGCTCTTGCCGGTCAAGCACCCGCAATCCTTGGCATCGACATGCAAATTGCGATTAGCGGCCCATGGTCTTTGGCGACGATTGTCTGGTTCTTCGCCTGTCTTTTGTATTGCAATGTGTGGATTTGTGCTAGTATACGTATCCGCGCAAAAGCGCTGCATGCGGGCGTGGCGGAATGGCAGACGCGCTGGCTTCAGGTGCCAGTGGGCTTCGGCCCGTGAAGGTTCAACTCCTTTCGCCCGCACCATACAAGCATGAAAGGCCGACCCAAGTGGTCGGCCTTTTTCGTGGACTTCGGCGGTTTTATCCGCCGATTACCTATAATGTGCTACTGCATCTGTCAAAATGAACAGAAAACGAGGAGAGAGGCAAGATGCAAGGTCCGTTGATTCTGGATCGCTATCGACCCATAGAAGTTAAAGGCGAAGGTGGCAGCGGCAGGGTCGAAATCTGCTGGGACACGCGCATACAGCGTCGCGTCGCCATCAAGCGCATGCCCATCTCAAACGCGCAGGCAAACGGTGTCGTCACCGGTCTTTCCGAGGCCCGCACGGGCGCGATGCTCAGCCGCCCCTCCATCGTAAGCGTGTACGACTTCGACAGGGTCGATGATGAGGCATTCCTCATCATGGAAGCCATCGATGGCCCCTCCCTGGCACAGATCATTCACGATACCCCGGCGGGTAGCTTCGACCTCGACATCGCGGCGGCCATCATCCTCGCCGTCGGCGATGCAGTCGAGTTCGCGCACGAGAATCAGGTCCTGCATCTCGACATCAAGCCCGATAACATCCTCGTGAACCGCAACGGCGCCTGCAAGGTCAGCGACTTTGGCGTGTCCGAGCTCGCCGACGCGCAAGGCTTCCGCAAGGCAAGCGGCGGCACCATCGGCTACATGCCGCCCGAGCAGATGAACGGCCACATGCTCGACGAGCGCACCGACGAGTTTGCCCTGGCAGCCGTCGTGTACGAGATTCTCACAGGCAAGCGTCCCTTTGCGGCAAATAGCCTCGATGCGAGCGCCAAGCTCATCCAGAAGTTCGATGTCGCCCCACCGTCTTCGGTGCGCCTTGATCTCGATCCGGGCATCGACAGCGTGTTGTTCACGGCGCTCTCGCCCGACCCAGAAGATCGTTACGATAGCATCGCGGATTTCCTCACCGCGCTCATGCCCTATCTGGGCAACGCCGCGCAGGGTAGCCGCCGTCTGCGTGAGATCGTTCAAGTAGACGATGAAGTTGTCGAGGAGCAGAGTTACGCGCCCAAGAAACGCGGCATCCTCGATCGCGTCTCGCCCAACCTGAGCGTCATCCTCGGACGCGTCATCGCCGCAGCGCTTTGCTGGTGGATCAGCACCTCGGCGTTTTTCAACATCACGATGATAGACACCAACATCGCCATGCTCATCGCACTGCTGCCGGCAGTTGCCGCAGCGGTCAAGCCCCCCTTCGGCGCCCTGCTTGCGATGCTCATTAATGGTGTTTCGCTCTTTCTCTGCCCCGTGCCCATGCCGGTGCTCGGCGTGGTTGCCATTGCGGCGGCCATCGCCTGGGTCGTGCTTTTCGGCAGGGAGGGCGTTGCCGACACCAATTGCGCGCTTGTCATCTCGCCCCTCGGCCTCGTCGGTTTTGCGCCGCTCGCGCCCATGATCGCCGGCTACTGTCTGCCGCCAAAACGCGCGCTTGGTGCCGCCGTCATTCAGGTCGTTCTCATGCTCACCGTAGGCAAGAACACGGGGCCAGAATTATTGTTTGGCAGCATCACGAGCATACCGACCTGGATTATGATATGTGGTTGGATTATCGCGACTGTACTTATGTCGGTGCTATGCGTGCGCGAGACACGTATACTGTCGATACTTGGTGCAATCTGCGCGGCGCTTATTCTGCTTATCGCGCAGGGTATTGGATTGACTATCTTGACCGGTTTCCCCGCCGGTCCGAGCGGCACGTGGGCCATTACTACGGTTCTTGCGTGCGTTGCAATGTGTGTCGTCGGCGTCCTTGGGTCGTCGGTACGTCATAAAGGAGAATAGCAATGGGCATTTTTTCGAGGTTCGAGAACAAGGCCGAAGACGTCATCGAAGGATCGGGCGGTCGTGGTCGCGGTGGCATCGAACCCGTCAAGCTCGCCAAGCGTGCCTGCAAAGAGATGGAGCACGAGAAGATGATTGGCGTCGGGCACGAGTATGCGCCCACACTCTACAACATCCTCGTGTCGCCTGAGGACGATGCTGCAATGAGCGGCTACTATCCCTCGCTTGCAGGAGAGATCGAGACCTACCTTACCGGTCAGGGCGCTCAGCGCGGCCTCGTCTTCGACTGCCCTCCTCTTGCGCGCTTCATCGTCGACGACGGCCTGCGCCGCGGCAAGTTCGACATCATCGCCGAGAGCGTCAGCCCGGCAATCATCGCCGAGCTCCGTCACGAGGAGATGGTGCGTTACGGCATCGAGCCAGATTACGACAACCTCGACAACTTCGACTTCGACCGCTCCCAGTCGCACTCGAGAAACCAGCAGCCACAGGGGGCCGATTTCCCGGCTGACGATGGCTTTGCAGGAGAGCCCTTTGCGAACGACTTTGACGAGCCGCTTTTCGACGCGCCCGCACCCATGCCTTCGGGTACCCCGGCCCCTGGCCCTGACGCATTCGCGAACGACGTCGTCGACAATGCGGCGGATGATGCCGTCAGCGACGCTGCGCCTGCCGATCAGCGCACCGTCATCCTCAACGAGCCCATGCCGCAGCAGCCTCAGGCCGTCCTCTACAACCTCAAGACTCAGCGCGTGTACCAGCTGCGCGATGATCGCACCGTCGTCGGTCGCGATACCAACTGCGACGTCATCATCGGTGACCCGAGCGTTTCGCGTCACCATGCCGAGGTCCTGCACAACGATTCTGGCTGGCTCATCCGTGATACCGGGTCAACCAACGGCATGATCGTCAACGGCATTGCCACGACGCAGTCGCGCATCTACGACGGTGACATCATCGATCTCGGTACCACCCAGCTCGAGTTCCAGGAGGGCTAAGCTCAGCATGGTCGATCTTCTTCTTCTGGCTGGCCGCCTGCTGCTCGTCGCCCTGCTCTACCTCTTCCTGTTCTTCGTCGTGAAGACGGGCGTCGGCCTCGTGCGCGGTCAGAACAAGAAGGAAAAGTCCTGGACGCTCAACGTCGAGAAAGGTCCGCGCACGCTCAAGGGCGTGCGTCTGACCATCGCCGGCCCTATCGTCATCGGCCGCGCTCCGGGCGCCGATATCGTCATCCCCACCGATTACGTCTCGGCACGTCATGCGCGCTTCTCGCTTTCGGGCAAGAGCCTTTCGGTCGAGGACCTCAACTCCACCAACGGCACCCTGCTCAACGGACACCCCGTCACCAAGCCCGTCGCCTGCTCTGAGGGCGATATCGTCACCATCGGAAACGTCGATATAAAGATTGGCCGTCAATGAGTTTCAACTTCACCAAGCCCACCATGCCGCGTTCGTATGCTGCTCGCTCGGATGTTGGCAGCGTGCGCGAACACAACGAGGACAGCTATCTGGTCAAGACCCCGCTCTTCGTCGTCGCTGACGGTATGGGCGGCCATGAGGCCGGCGAGGTCGCGAGCAATATTGCCGTCACCACCATGGAAGCCCATGCGCCCAAGAGCACGAGCCCCGAAGCGCTTGCCGCGGCCGTCATCAAGGCAAACGAGGCCGTCTTGCGCGGCGCCCAGGACGGCACGGGTAAACCGGGCATGGGCACGACGCTCACCGCCGCCTTCGTCTTCGAGGACGAGGCAACCATCGCGCAGGTGGGCGACTCGCGCGCGTACCTGCTGCACGATGGCCAGCTCCAGCGCATTACGCGCGACCACTCGCTCGTGGCAGACCTTATCGAGCAGGGTCGTCTGACGGAGGCCGAGGCGCGTTTCCATCCGCAGCGCTCGGTCATCACGCGTGCTCTCGGCAGCGATCCGCACATGCAGCCCGACCTCTACACCCTGCACGTCGAGGAGGGCGATCGACTGCTCCTGTGCTCCGATGGCCTATGCTCAATGATCTCCGATGAGGATATCGAGGAGATTCTGCTCGATAATCCAGCTCCCGCCCATGCCTGCGATGCGCTGGTCGAGGAGGCGATTATCGCCGGTGGCCTCGACAACGTCACCGTCATCCTCATCGACCCCCTCGGTGATCCTCCGAGCGAGAAGGACGAGGAGGATATCGTCGAGGAGCGCGTCGTTGGCCTTCCCGAAGACGCAAGGGCCGATGAGGAGGAGCCCGCCGCTCCTGCCGCTGCAGCCGCACTCGTTGAAGCTGCGCCCACGCAGGCGGCACACGCATCCAAGAGCAAGCCCAAGAAAAACGGCAAGGGTGGCAAGCACCATAAACCCAAGCACAGGGGCAGGATGGCACCGTTCATCTGGGCGCTTGCCTTCATCCTCATTCTCGCTGCCGCAGGCTTCGGATTCTACGCCTTCGCGCAGAACTCCTACTTCATCATCGCTGAAAACGGCGTCGTGAACGTCTACCGCGGCCTTCCCGGCGAGTTTGCCGGCATCTCGGTGTCCTGGCTCGAGTCTCAGGCTCCTGATATCGACGTGTCCAAGCTCACGCCCATGGTGCAGAGCAATCTGAAGAACGGCATTTCCGTCAACTCGCTTGACGAGGCAAACGAGAAGATTTCCGAGTTCCGTCTGCAGACCACGAAGGGCTAATCGTGCGTTCACGCCGGACGACAGAGCTATGGCTTCTCATAGCGGCAACACCCGTATTGTTGTTGCTGTTCCTCATGCTGCTCGTCAACGCGAACACGCCGTTGACGTTCAACTCCTTTGCCGTGCCCATCGCGTTGGTCGTGAGTTTCTTCGTCGCGCATCTGGCGCTGCGCCGATTTGCGCCCAACGCAGACCCGGCGATCTTGCCCATAGCGTTCTTGCTGTGCGGCATAGGCATATGCTTTGTGCTCCGCCTTGCACCCGATAGCGCCGGACGTCAAATCATCTGGCTCTTCGCCGGCATCGCGCTCATGGTCGCGACCATCATTCTCGTGCCCAGCGTCGAGCGCCTGGGGCGCTACAAGTACACCTGCCTGCTCTTCGGCCTCATATTGCTGCTGTTGCCGGTCGTTCCGTTTATCGGAGCGGAATACAACGGCTCGCGCATCTGGCTGTCGATTTTCGGGCTTTCGTTCCAGCCCGGCGAAATCGCCAAGATTTTCGTCGTCCTGTTTCTCGCCGCCTACCTCGCCGATAATCGCGAGCTGCTGAGCGTCATGCGTCGTAGCCGCTCCGGCCTCAAGTACCCTGACTTCCGGGCGCTCATACCGTTGCTTGCGATGTGGATCATCGCCATGCTCATCGTCATCCTCGAGCGCGACCTGGGAAGCGCCCTGCTGTTCTTCGGCATCTTCCTCGTGATGGTCTACGTCTGCACCGGCAGGCTCTCCTACGTGCTCATCGGCATTGTGCTCGTCGCCATTGGCGGCGTGGGCCTCTACACGCTTTTCCCGCACGTGCAGACGCGCATCGCAATCTGGCTCAACCCCTTTGCCGACCCAGGTGGCTCGGGCTATCAGCTCGTGCAATCGCTGTACTCGCTTGCCGATGGTGGCCTGTTTGGTTGCGGCATCGGCCGTGGCATGCCCACCTTCATCCCCGAGGTGGAGAGTGACTTCATTTTCTCGGCCATCGCCGAGGAGATGGGCCTGCTCGGCGCATCGGGCGTCATCTTCCTGTACATGCTCTTTGCCGTGCGCGGCTTTCTCACCGCGGCGCGCGCCAAATCCGACATGGCGGCCTTCACGGCCGTCGGTCTCACCACGTCCATCTGCCTGCAGGCCTTCATCATCATCGGCGGCGTCACGGGCTTCATCCCGCTCACGGGCCTGACGCTTCCCTTCATGAGCCAAGGCGGCTCGTCGCTGCTCTCGAGCTTCATCATCGTCGGCCTGCTGCTCTGCGCTGGCAATGAGGGAACCGGTCTGCAAACCGAGATGACGAGCACTACCACGATCAAGACTCCGGGCGAGACGGGCGTTCTGGGCCGTTCGGCCCTGGGCAAGCGCCTTACCAGGCTCATTACCGTCTTTGCGCTGCTCTTTGCCGCGCTTATCGCCAACCTCACCTACGTGCAGGTCGTGCAAGCCGATGACCTGCAAAATCGTAGCGGCAATAACCATACGCTGCAGCGCATCGCCGAGCAGCAGCGCGGCGCCATCGTCACCTCCGACAACGTCGTGCTCGCCGAATCCATCCCGCAGGCGGATGGCACTTACGAGCGCGTCTATCCGCAAGGTTCGCTTGCGGCTCATGCCGTCGGCTACACCTCGCAGCGCTTCGGCAGCACGGGCGTCGAGAACACGATGGGTTCCACCCTTGTGGGCGAGGAACACTTCGAGACGATCGGCGATGCTATCCGCGCCTACGCAGGCGAGAAGCCGCAGGGTAACGATGTCGTGCTCACCATCAACTCGAAGATCCAGCGTACCGCCGAAGGCGTTCTCTACGGCCAGAAGGGTGCATGCGTCGTACTCGACACCGCCACGGGCGCAGTGCTCGCTGAGGCATCCACGCCGACCTATGACAACAACAATGTCGAGAGCATCCTCACCGGATCATCGCTTAGCTCGGAGGGAACGCTCGTCAACCGCGCGACGCAGACGCTCTACGCACCGGGCTCGACCTTCAAGATCGTCACGCTCGGCGCCGCGCTCGACACGAATACGGTCACCCCTGATACCGTCTATAGCGCCCCGAGTTCCATCGACATTGGAAACGCTCCCATCACCAACTACAAGAACCATGCGTACGGTCGTGTTACCGTCGCTGAGGCTACCGCGCTGTCGGCTAACACGGCCTTTGCGCAGATTGCCGACGAACTCGGCGCCAAGAACCTCGTCACCTATGCCGAGAAGTTCGGCTTCAACAGCGATACCGTGGCGCTTGACTTCAACCTCGCCACCTCGCTCATGCCCGATCCCAACGAGATGACCCGCTGGGAAACCGCCTGGGCCGGCGACGGCCAGCCCGTCGGCGAGCACGAAAGCCCCGCAGGACCCCAGGCCACGGTGATGGAGATGGCCGTTTGCATGGCGGCGATTTCGAACAACGGCGTGGCCCTGCATCCCTATGTCGTATCCAAGGTGGTGTCTGCCTCCGGGTCGACGACCTTCGAGACGCGCCCCCAGATCATGGGCCAGACGATTTCGGAAAAGACCGCCAAGACCGAGCAGGAGATTCTTGCGGGCGTCGTGGATAGCGGCACGGGCACGCAGGCCCGCGTTGACGGCGCGAACGTCATCGGCAAAACGGGTACGGCCGAGACGGGCAAGGAGAAATCCGATGCCTGGTTCGTTGGTACGGCGCAGGCAAACGGTCGCAGCGTGACCGTCGCCATCGTCATCGAGGAAGGCGACAGCGGCGGAGACGTTGCGGCGCCCAAGGCCTCAACGGTGTTTTTGGCTGCCCTAAGGGAATTGGGGGCGCTCTAGATATGCAGGCAAAGCGCTTTTTTCGACATTATGCAGATACGGCAGCTACTAGATTGGTAGAATGCCTGATGGTATGCGAACGCGCGCATTCGCATCACAAGCGACAGGGAGTATAAACGTGGTTAATCGGACATTGGGGAACCGCTATCAAGTTACCGAGAAAATCGGTATGGGCGGCATGGCAGAGGTTTACAAAGCCACCGATTCAACGCTTGGCAGAACTGTCGCCGTCAAGGTGATGCTTCCGCAATATGCGTCAGATCCCAACTTTGCCGCACGCTTCAGGCAGGAGGCACAGGCTGCCGCCAACCTGAGCAGCCCCTACATCGTCAACATCTACGATTGGGGCCGTGACGGCGATTCGTACTACATCGTCATGGAGTACGTGCGCGGCACGGATCTCAAGACCGCCATCCAGCAACGCGGCAACATCCATCCGCGCAAGGTTGCAGAGATCGGTTCGCAGGTGTGCTCCGCGCTCTCCGTCGCCCATGGCTACGACATTATCCACCGTGACATCAAGTCCGCCAACATCATGGTGCAGGGCGATGGCAATGTGAAGGTCATGGACTTTGGCATTGCGCAGGCCGGCCATCCCGGCATGACGCAGGATTCGTCTGTTCTGGGCACCGCGCATTACGTGAGCCCCGAGCAAGCCCAGGGCAAGAAGCTCACGCCGGCAAGCGATCTCTACTCGCTCGGTATCGTGCTCTATGAGGCCGCGACGGGCCAACTGCCCTTTGACGGTGCGGACGTGGTTTCGGTCGCCATGAAGCAGGTAAGTGACCTGCCCGTACCGCCGCGTCAGATCAACCCCAACATCGACCCGCAGTTCGAGGCCATCATCATGACGGCGCTCGAGAAGAATCCCGACGATCGCTTTGCCACTGCCAAGGAGATGCAGCGCGCCATCGACGACTATCTGTCGGGTCGCGCTTCGGCCGAGACCCAGGTCCTTAACCCTGGCTATGCCGCTGCCGGCGTTGGCGCTTATGGCGTCGACCAGACGACCGTCATGCCCACGCCGGGGCAGACCACC
This sequence comes from Coriobacteriia bacterium, assembly GCA_003149935.1. NCBI lineage: Bacteria > Bacillati > Actinomycetota > Coriobacteriia > Coriobacteriia bacterium. The sequence goes on from QAMH01000007.1 coordinate 72,073, forward strand.
ATCATGCCCGGTGGCGGGCGTGGCGGCATGCAGCAGCCACCACGCAATAGCAACACGAAGCGCAACGTCATCATCGCGATCATCGCCATTATCCTCATCGCTGGAATCGGCTTCTTTGTCGCCAATGGCGCGGGTCTCTTCGGGGGCGGCTCCGTCACCGTGCCCAACCTCCAAGGGCAGACCGAGCAAGAAGCCCGCAAGTCATTGAATGCTGTCGGGCTTAAGGTCGGCAAGATTAAGCTCGACATCAGCGAGACGGTCGAGAAGGGCAAGGTCATTAGCCAGACCCCGACGGCAAACTCCCACGTGGAGCCCGGCTCGACCGTTGACCTTGTGATTTCGTCGGGCAAGACGAGCGGCAATCTTGTTACCGTGCCCAACCTCACGGGGCTTACGGCCTCGGAGGCAGAGCAGCAACTCGCTGCGTTGGGGCTCGTAGGTGAATCCAAGCAGGACAGCAGTGACACTGTTGAGGCTGGCAAGGTCTGTGCCCAGGACCCGCTCGTCAACTCGCAGGTTGAGGCTGGTTCCAAGGTCACCTACACCGTTTCGACGGGCAAGAAGAAGGAAAACGTCCTTGTGCCGAGCGTTTTGGGTATCGGCGAGGTTGATGCCGTGTCGGCCCTCGAAGGCCGCGGGTTGAGCGTGTCGGTCACGTACGAGTCATCTACCAGCGCTGCTCAGGGCGAGGTCATCAGCCAGAGCATTTCTGGTGGTACCGAGGTGGCCAAGGGTTCAAGCATCACGATTACGGTTGCTGTTTCGCCCTATCCCTCCGAGCCCACAACGCCCGATACTCCAAGCGGTGGAGACACGACCGGCGGTGATAACACCGGCGGAGGAGATGCAACTGGTGGCGGCGAGGGCGAGGCGTCCACCACGCAATAGCGTTGCGTTAGGCGTGCCTGGCACGCTGTCTCAAATCATCGACAATCGATATCCTTTGGCCACCTTTTGAGACAGGGTGCCAGGCACGTTGTCTCTCATTGACGTTTCGTCAATTCTGTTCATTGACCCCGTGTCGACCAGAGCGATAGCCTAATACGCGAATCGGGAGATGGGGAGACGCGCCATGAATCCAGACGACGCAACGGTCAATCGCAGTGACGCGCGCAGGGCGCAGATTATCGCCGCAGCCCGCGACCTCTACGAGGAGCGCGGCCTCTCCCACACGACCGTGAAGGACATCACCGAGCGTGTGGGTGTCACGCGGACGCTCTTCTATCACTACTTTCCCGACAAGGACGCCGTCACGTCCGCCGTCATAGACGACTACACCCAGGACTACATTGAGGCGCTCGCGCACTGGAACGACGGTCGAATCGAAGGCGACATCGACCATGCGCTCAGCACCATCGTCAAGCTGCTACGCATCGGCCTGTTCGAGGACGACACCTTCCATATCGCCCTGTCCTCGCGCGAAAACGCCGCGCTTTACCTCGAGTTCGTGAATCGTGTCGCGGACGAGACGACGCGCTACATCATAGACACCACCGTCCGTGACTATGCGGACCTCCACGACGTGCGGATTGACCACCTGTACGAGACGTTTTACGTGCTCATATTGGGTGTCATCGGATATCTACGCAAGCATCCGGATGCCGACGATGCCGTCATCGCCGACGTAATTGCGCAGACGCTCCACATGGATAGGCCATAGACAAGGAGGATGAGAAATGCTGTTTGACGTATACGGGGCAAACGCCCCATTTCAATGGATGGGGCTCATCATGGTGCTGGTAGCCCTCATCCTGCTCAACGAGTTTGCCAGACGTTCCAAGTTCGGCGGTTGCTTTATGTTCTTCGGCGTGTGCGGCGCGATGACCGTCTATTGCATCGCCGTCGAGGTCGGTGCCGCCATGGGCGCCGAATGGGCGCTCAATAACCCCACGTACACCACCATGGGCGGCTGGTTCCACTACGCGAAGGTGTACGCCGCAACGGCCGGCTGCATCGGCTTCATGATGCTCAAGTACAGCTGGGGAAAGATCGGTCGCTCGCACTGGTTCAAGGCGTTCCCGTTCGTGATCGTGGCCATCAACATCCTGATTGCCGTGGCCAGTGACTTCGAAAGCGCCATCGTCGCCTGGGATTCGAGCTTCGTCACCGACGAGGGTGTCCTGCTCAACGGCGGCTGGCATAACGTGCTCAACGGCTGCGCCGGCTTGCTCAACATCCTGTGCATGACCGGCTGGTTCGGCATCTACATTTCCAAGAAGCGCCAGGACATGCTGTGGCCGGACATGACGTGGGTGTTCATCATCGCGTATGACCTCTGGAACTTCTGCTACACCTACAACTGCCTGCCCACCCACTCCTGGTACTGCGGTATCGCGCTGCTGCTGGCTCCGACGATTGCGGGCCTGATATGGAACAAGGGTGGTTGGATCCAGAACCGCGCGTTCACGCTCTCGATGTGGTGCATGTTCTGCCAGATGGTGCCGATGTTCGCCAACGACTCCATCTTCGCGGTGCAGTCGGTGAACGACCCGGCGATCAACACCGTGGTCGCCTCCATCGCGCTCATCGCCAACATCCTGGCGCTCGGTTACATCATCTACCGCTCCAAGAAGCTTGGCGTCAACCCGTACAAGCAGGAGGTCTTCGTAGGAACGAAGGACTTCAAGCAAGCTATGGCGCGTCGTGCCGACACCGCCTACCTGCTCGAGACCGAGCCCAAGAGCGCGACTCCTGCGGAAATCGCCGAGATGGTTGCCTACAACGAGCTGCCTGTAAATGGCGAGGTCGGTTTTGTGTACGTTGCCAAGAGTGCCGGCGAAATCGATGTCGAGGTCGATACCATCAAGCGCGAGTAACTCGGGCTCGTGACTTGCGTGACGCAAGAGAAGCCGCCCCATCGGGCGGCTTCTCTGTGCCTGGCACGCTGTCTCAAATCATCGACAATCGATGCCTTTTGGCTACCTTTTGAGACAAGGTGCCAGGCACGTTGCTCTAGAAGTCCTTGAAGGTCTCGCGGAAGACCTTGTCAGCGTAGGCTTCGACCTTCTTGTCGTAGACGTCGTAAAGTTTGAGGAACTCTTCGCCGTCCTCGGTGAGCTTGGAGCCACGGGCACCATAGCGCTCAATGAGCTGGAAGCCGAGGCCCTCTTCGACCTTCTTGATCATGCTCCACGCCTTGCTATAGGCCATGTGGAGGTTCTTGGCCGTCTTGTTCAACGAGCCGTTCTCTTCGATTCCGTGGAGAAGGGTCGCCGCGCCTTTGCCAAATGTCGGACCTTTGCGATCCTCAGTAGCACTAACCATGAGTTTGACTTGTGCGTGCAGATTTTTCTTATCGGCCATGATGAATCCTCTCGGTAAGCTGTCCTGTAGATTCGCACTGATGAATTGCCCGATAAATACCTTTAACGCTATCTACATGGATAACAAGATTTTTATCGGATATCAAGATTAAGCTGAGCAAAGGCTATTTGCGGTGGCGAACGGTCAGCCCCTCACACGCTCGTGTTTATCCTATGAAATCGGTAACCGCATCTTCGATTGCCGTCACGTCTCCGTCGATCACTGTTGTGAAACGGATTGCCTTGTCGTCAAGCTCATCGAGCTGCGGCGGAATGGGGCAGACGCGCGTCATCTCATACACCTTGCGGTTGATCTGCACGTCGGTGAGCTTCTCGACCTTGGCAGGAAGCGGTTCGTTTGCCGGGATGCCGGCCAGTCCTCGATACACGTTGCTGCCGAACTTCGCCCAGTTGGCCGTCGAGGCAATGAGCATCGGGTTGTCACCCTTGTGCTGTTCGGCGACCTTCCATGCGACAGCCGTGTGCGGATCGAGCAGGTAGTCATGTTGCTCGAAGACGTCATGAATGGTCTGCAGGCACGTGTCGCTATCGACTGAACCTGCGCGGTAATTCTGCTGGAGCGCGGCAAAGGTCTTCTCGTCGAGCTCGAAGTGGCGCTTCTCGCGCAGGTCATCCATCCATCCCTGAATGGCTGCGGCATTACGCCCCGTGAGTTCGAAGAGCTGGCGCTCAAGGTTACTCGAGACGAGAATGTCCATCGAAGGCGAGGGCGTGAGCATGAAGGGTCGATCGCTGATGTCGTAGACGCCCGTCTCGATGAAGTCGGCGAGCACGCGATTGGCGTTGCTCGCGCAGACGACGCGATCGATGGGCACGCCGAGCTGCTTGGCATACCAGCAGGCGAGGATATTGCCGAAGTTGCCCGTGGGAACCGTTACGTCAATGGGATCACCGGCGGCCACAACACCGTCCTTGACCATCATGGAATATGCGCTGACGTAGTACACGACCTGCGGCAGCAGGCGACCCCAATTGATCGAATTGGCCGAGGACAATGCGATATTGCGCGTATCGAGCAGGCGCGCGTTGAAGGTCGCGTCGTCGAACATGCGCTTGACGCTCGTCTGGCAATCATCGAAATTGCCGCGCACGCCATAGACGCAGACGTTGTCGCCCTCCTGCGTGGCCATCTGCTTGAACTGGATATCGCTCACGCCACCGTCTGGATAGAAGACGACAATGGAGATATGGTCACGATCTGCAAAACCCTGCAAGGCCGCCTTGCCGGTATCGCCGCTCGTTGCCACGGCGATGAGGTAGTCGTTATCGGCGCCGCCTGCAGCACGATGCTTGTCGACGCATGCCGAGAAGAACACCGGCAGGCACTGCAGCGCCATGTCCTTGAAGGCGCAGGTGGGGCCATGCCATAACTCAAGCACATGCATGCCATCGGCAACATTGACGACCGGGCAAATGTCTGGCGTGTCAAAGTTCTCGTTATATGCACGCTGCATGAGCTCATTGAGCTCCGTATCGCCGAAGTCAACGCCGAAGCGCCCGTACACGAACGCCGCCCGCTCGGCATAGGGCATGCTGGCGAGCGAGACAATCTCGTCGAGCGTCATCGAAGGCAGCTCTTCGGGAACGAAAAGGCCTCCTCCCGAGGCAATCCCCTTCAGAAGCGCCTCGCTGAAGGTCAAGGGTTCCTGTGTGTTACCACGCGTGTCGATATAACGAATTCCCATGCGAAACTCCAAGGTAAGGTGAACGTGCGATAGATGGTACCATGTATCGAACTGCGCCGAGCACACGACTCGGCACGCAAACGCTATCGGAAAGCCTGCCGAGAAGGCACAGATGAGGAGATACGACATGCCAGTTAAGCTGCTCATGGGAAACGAAGCCCTCGGGCTCGGCGCTATGCACGCGGGCGTCAACTTCGTGAGCGGGTATCCTGGCACGCCCTCGACCGAGGTGCTCGAGACCATTGCCAAGCACAACGATGGTTCCATTCATGTCGAGTGGTCTACCAACGAGAAGGCCGCTCTCGAAGCTGCCGCGGGTGCGGCCTATGCCGGCGCACGTGCCCTCGTCACGATGAAGCAGGTCGGCCTCAATGTCGCGAGCGATCCGCTCATGACGCTCTCGTACATCGGCGTCGAGGGTGGCCTCGTCATCGTCGTGGCCGATGATCCCGGCCCCATCTCGAGTCAGACCGAGCAGGACACGCGTAACTTCGCGCAATTCGCCAAGGTGCCGATCTTCGACCCGGCGAGCCCCGGCGAGGCATACGGCATGATCCAGGATGCCTTCGAGCTCTCCGAGCGCCATCATACGCCCGTCATCGTGCGCCCCACCACGCGCGTGAGCCACGCCTGCGGCACCGTCAAGACGCGTGGCGGCGTGGCCGATTGCGGGGCAGAGTTCGCAAACCCCACGCGTGATGACGACGATGCCGCTTGGGAGCGCCACGTCCCGAGCGGCTTTGTGAAGGACACGCAGCGTTGGGTCGTCTTCCCGCGCACGAGCTTTCTGAACCATGGCAAGGTCGAGAAGCGTGCGGCAGCTATTGCCGACGAACTCTCGTCCGGCTATCGCCCCAACCGTATCGAGATCTCCGGCATGTCACGTGAGGAGGCCGCGCGCACGTTCGAGGAGCGTGGCGAGTCGCGCTTCGCGCTTGGCATTGCCTGCGGTGGCATCTCGTATCATTACGTCATGGAAGCCCTCGAGATGTGCGGACTCGAGCTGCCTATCCTCAAAATCGGAACGCCCTATCCCTTCCCCGCAAAGCTTGCGACCGAATTTCTCGAGACGGTTGACGAGGTCATCTGTGTCGAGGAGCTCGACCCTGTCATCGAGCGCGAGCTCAACTTCCTCTGCGGGTTCGAGTTCTTGCCCAGCACCATCCATGGCAAGCTCGATGGCTACTTTGGCTATGCGGGCGAGCAGAGCGTCGAGGCCATCTGCGATGTGCTCGCGGAGTTTGTCGTCGGGGGTGCCAGTGGGGACGGGGGTTCTGTCACATCCATGGATGTGACAGAACCCCCGTCCCCACTGGCACCCCCCGATCTCCCTCCGCGACCTCCCGTGTTATGTGCGGGTTGCCCGCATCGCGCGAGCTTCTATGCCGTCAAACGCGCCGTGGGCAAACGCAAGGCCGTCTTCTGCGGTGACATCGGGTGCTACACGCTCGGCAATGCCGCACCGCTCGACATGGTCGACACCTGCCTGTGCATGGGCGGTGGCATCACCGTCGCGCAGGGCATCGAGACGGTTGACCCTGGCACGCTCGCGTTCGGTTTCGTGGGCGACTCGACCTTCTTTGCCAGCGGTATCACGGGTGTCGTCAATGCCGTCTACAACCAACACGATATGATCGTGTGCATACTCGACAACTCGACGACGGCCATGACCGGCCAGCAGCCGCATCCGGGTACCGGTCGCACGATGATGGGCAACGACGTGCCTGCGCTCAGCATTCCGCGCATTCTCGAAGCACTCGATGTCGAGTGCGCCATCGTCGATCCGCTTGACTTCGAGGCTGCCGTGCAGACGGTACGCGATGCCATCGACAAGACGGGCGTGCGTGTCATCATCTTCAAGTCGCCCTGCATCTATCTCGAGCCGCCACGGCATCCAGCCGTTGAGCTTGACCTCGACGCCTGCATTGACTGTCGCGTCTGCATCAAGCAGCTTGGTTGCCCTGCTCTCGTGGTCGAGGATGGCCACGTGGCCGTGGATGCATCGCTATGCTACGGTTGCGAGCTTTGCTGCAAGATATGCCCCACCGATGCGTTGCGGGAAGGGGGGACGCGATGAGTAGACGCTCCGGACTCAACTGCGTCATCTGCGGCGTGGGCGGACAGGGCAACGTGCTTGCCTCGCGTCTCATCGCGCAGGTGCTGCTTGCTCGTGACGAGCACGTGAAGACCGCAGAGACCATCGGCATGGCGCAACGTGGCGGCTCTGTGGCAAGTCACGTGCGTGGTGGTCGTCCGCAATCCCCGCTCGTACCCAAGGGCTGCGGCGACTGCCTCATCGCCTTCGAGCCTGGCGAGGCCGTGCGTTGCATCGACTATCTTGCGCCCGACGGTACCATCGTCGTGAACACGCAGGCAACCCAACCTCCGGTCGCGGCCCTGCAAGGCATCGACTACGACGGGTCCGAGGCGCTCGCATACCTACGCGCGCTGTCCGATGTCACGCTCATCGAAGTCGATGGAGCCTCCATCTGCGAGCAGGTCGGATCGTCAAAGGTGCTCAACATCGCGCTACTCGCCGCGGCTGTCAAAAGCGGTGCGCTCGGCATCACGCGTGATGAGCTCGAGGATGCCATACGCGCTCGCGTGAAGCCACGCTTTCACGACATGAACCTGCGGGCCGTCGCCCTCGTCTTTGGGGATTGAGTGGCCCCCTCTGTCATTTCGAGCGGATGAGACACATTGGACAGGTACATCTGTCTCATTGCTTCACAATGAGACAGATGTACCTGTCCAATGTGTCTCATCCGCCATCACTTCTTGTTGAGCTTCTTCACGAGACTGCTCGTCTCGCGGGCGATGCGCACCTCTTCGTCGGTGGTCACGACGCAGATCTTGATGGGGCTGTCATCAATCGAGATGATGCGATTGACGCCTATCTGGCCCGTCACGTGATTGCGGTCCTTATCGAGAATCATGCCCATGTGCGCCAGCCCGTCGAAAATGCGCTCGCGCAGCTCGGCCGAGTTCTCGCCAATGCCTGCGGTCATAACAACAGCGTCTGTTCGCGTCATCGCAGCGTAGAAGCCGCCAATGGCCTTCTGCACCCGGTACACGTACATGTCGATTGCGAGCTCTGCCTGCTCGTTGCCATCCTGCGCCGCCTCCAGCACGTCGCGCATGTCGCTAGACAGGCCCGACACGCCCAGGATGCCGCTTTCGCGGTTGAGGATGGCATCCATCTCGTCAAAGCTGATGCCCTCGCGGCGCATGATGTAGGTGATGATGGCCGGGTCGATGGAGCCAGTGCGCGTGCCCATCATGAGGCCTTCGAGCGGCGTGAAACCCATGGTGGTGTCGATGGACTTGCCATGGTTCACGGCCGTGATGGAGCCGCCATTTCCCAGGTGGCAGGTGATGAGGCCGAGGTCCTTGAGCGGACGTCCAAGAAGGGCGGCAGCCTGCTTCGCCGCATAGCGATGGCTCGTGCCGTGGGCGCCGTAGCGACGGATGCGATAATCCTCGTAGTAGCGCATAGGCAATGGATACATGTAGGCCTTCGGAGGCATCGTGGTGTGAAATGCGGTGTCGAACACGGCGACCTCCGGCGTGTCCGGCATCATCTTGCGCATCATGTCGATGCAAGCGTCTGCTGGCGGATTATGGAGCGGTGCCAACTCCTCACATGCCTCGAGCTTCGCCCGAGCGTCATCATCGATGAGCGTTGCCTTGCTGAAGTACTCGCCACCCGCGACGACGCGATTTCCGATTGCATCGATCTGGTCGAGGCTGTTGATGGGGCTTTTGGGGTCCTGCACCAATATGTCTAGTAGCTCTTTGAGGCATTCCGGTACCGTAAGGCCTGCCACGTCGTAGGAGGTCTTGGCAAAGTTGGGTGCGAACGAGACGTTCATGAACGCTTCGGGCGAGCCGACCTTTTCCGCAAGGCACCTCATGAGCGACAACTTGTTATTTGTGTCGATGAGCTGGCTTTTCAAACTAGAACTTCCGGCGTTTACGACCAGTACGAGCATTGTGTCCTCCTTGAGAGGCAGGCGTTCATTGCAGCATAATCACTGTAGTGTAGCGGAATTTGACCAGGATATGAGACAGCGTGCCAGGCACCCTGTTTCCCCACCTGTCATTTCGAGCGAAGCGAACGAAGTGAGCGGAGTCGAGAAATCTCTGACGGTCGGGATGACAACGGAGCGTACGGCGCCTCCGGATTACCGGGGGCGCCTTTTTCACGTCTGGTTTAGTGAGTGTGCGCCTCGATGTATTCGGGTGTGAGCTCGACGAGCGTGCCGTCGCCCTTGCACAGATGCGTGAAGCCAGCTTCGTAGAGCATGGTCCTGCAGTCCGTGAGGTCCATGCCACGATTTGCGCTCGTATCGGCGGCCGTGTCGCGGGGGTTGACGCCCGTTTCGGCGGTTATGAGGTTTGATCCGGCTGCGTAGCAGATGGGTGCCGGCTCGTGATGTCCAATCCACGGAAGCGGACTCACATCCACATGGGCCAGGCACTGGACGGCGCAGATGAGCGAAAGTTCGTAACTCGTGATCTCGCCCGTTCCCTCGAAGGGTGTGCCGGGAACGTTGATTCGCTTCATGACGCCCGTCTGGATGGGACTCGTGGATTTCATGAGCTCGATTTGGTCGGCAAGCACCTCGGGCGAGTGCTCCGGGCCGATGGGCTCAACAGCGTTGAGGACCTCGAGACCAGCGTCGATTGCGTTATGGATGGTTGCCATCCTCGCTTCGGGGCTGAGTTTCGTGACCTCTCCCTCGCCAAGGCGGCTGATGTGGTAGACACCCGAAATGCCGGCCTCCTTCATGCGCTCGAAGTCCGCACGCGACGTGTCGCCGACGTTGCTGTAGATGTTGGTGCAGGCGGGCGCGGTCTCGCGCACGAGCTTGATGACGCGCAGGTAATCCTCGATGTCGTAATCGGCCATCGCCATGATCCACAGGCCGTAGAGGTCCCCGTCTTGGGTGAAGCTTTTGGTGGCGGCGACAATTTCCTCGTCGCTCATCGTGAAGGCTTGCATTTGCGTGTAGTCTTCGGCAAAGGAGCAAAAGCTGCAGTTTGCGGGGCAAGGGTGGCACGAGTAGCCAATCTGCGCAAAGAGAACGGCGGCGTTGTTGGTGCGTTGGCGCATGATGCCGTCTGCGGCTCCGCGTACTGCGCATGCCTCGGCAGAATAAGGTGACAAGGCGAGAAGTTTGGCACATTCGTCCTGGGTGGGGGCGATGCCCTCCCACGCGCGATTGATGATATCGAGAACGGCAGCGGCTGGCTTATTCATTGATGCGCTCCTGTATTAGATAGATAACAATAATAGGAGTGTATCATATACGGGACAAGAAAGTGGCGCACGAACTGTTCTTGGTCGTATCCTAGATGCAGTGCAGGCTTGTTTCCCGAAATGATGGGGAGAAGATGATGGGATTTCTTCTGACACGCAAGGCATCGATGGCGGACATGGATGCTGTCATGGACTTCTACTACAACATGATCGAGGAAATGCGCGGGACGGATTTCGATATCCTCTGGCAGCATGACAAGCACCCGAGCGATGCGCTCTTGCGCGGGTCCGTGGAGCAAGGGCAGATGTTCATCGGCATCACCGATGATGGCAACATTGCCACCGCGCTCATCATCAACCATGACAGGGCTCCTGGTTATGAGTGTGTTCCCTGGGAGGTAAATGTGCCGCTTGAAGAGCTGGGCATCGTGCATTCGGTTGCAACGCGCCCCGCGTATCACGGGCATGGATATGCGTCGCTACTCATGGAGTTTGCCATCGACGTGTCGCGTGAGGAGGGGCTGCGCGCCCTGCAGCTTGATACCTTCGTTGATAACGTACGCTCCCACGGGCTCTATGACAAGCTCGGCTTTATCAACCACGGTGCATGGCCGGTCTACTATGACGATCTGGGAACCGTCGACCTCGACATGTTCGAGTACGTACTGTGACGCGACATTGCTTTGTCTCATCCTGGCGCCTTCGGGTTTCCAGGGACGTCATTCGTTCATCTATACTGGCGGCATGAAGACTAGTGGCATGAAAAAGACTGACAAAGACAGACGAACGCTCGAGGCCATCGGGCGCATCTACTGCCGGGGCAATCATGCCGATGTGAAACGGGATGCGGGTGGGATGTGTCCTGAGTGTCGCGAGGCAATCGAGCAGACGCTCGCCCGGGCTTCCTCGTGTCCTCATGGACATGAGGGCAATTGCCAAGACTGCGAGACGCATTGCCAACGCGGTGAGGCGCAGGCTCGCATCAAGGCCATCATGAAGTACGCGGCTCCTCGCATGGCGCTTCGCCATCCCATCATGACGATCGAGTATCTGCGCAAGAAGTCGCGCAGTTAGCCTCGTGGATGCAGAACGGGGAACAGGGCTCTCCGTTGCCTGCACGCGCTTGAGTTGGTGTGAGGGCCCTGCTACGATATCCCTGCTGCCTAGCTCGGTGGCGGTGGCGCGCCAAGATGCCGGGCTCTGACCAAAGGAGAATCGAACCTTGCGTTTCTAGTTGATGACCCATTACGTTTCGTGGCTCGTCGCCTTTGGAGGCGATCGTGCCGCGCTGTCATCAAGCGAGGTTCCCATGCAGATAACCCTGAACAACGTCTCCTATTCGTATCCCGGATCGACCCAGACCGTCCTCGACGGCGTGTGCACCGTTTTCCCGGTGGGGTGGACGGGCATCATCGGCAACAACGGTTGTGGCAAGAGCACGCTCGCGCGCATTGCAACGAGCATGCTAGCACCTGATAGCGGCACGGTGTCTCCGCGTGGCCTGGTCGTTGCATATTGCAAGCAGGATGCGACCATTCCTCCCGATCGGCTCGAGGACTTCGCATGCTCGTGGGAACAGGCGGCTGTGCGCCTGCGTGCCGATTTGGGCATCGACGATGACTGGCCCTGGCGCTACGACACGCTTTCGAGCGGCCAGCAAAAGCGTTTGCAGGTCGCCGTGGCGCTTTGGGAAGAGCCCGACGTGCTTGTCATGGACGAGCCGACCAACCATGTGGATGCCTTGACGCGCCACGCCGTCCTCAAGGCGCTTGCAGACTACCGGGGTGTCGGACTGCTCATTTCCCACGATCGCGAGCTTCTTGACGCTCTCGTGGGACAGTGTCTGTGCTTCGAGGGCGCACGTGTCGTGATGCGACCGGGCGGCTATACGCAGGCAAGGGAGCAGACCGCATGCGATACGAAGAGCGCGCAGCGGCAGCGGCGGGACGCCAAGCGCGAGGCGGCGCGCATCCAGGCCGAAGCCGCGCGGCGCCGCAACGAGGCGAGCAAGCCGGCCACGAAGCGAAGCGCGCGTCACCTTGACGCGAAAGACCATGATGGCAAGGGGCGCATCAAGCTGGCGGTCTACACCAGCAAAGACGGCGTTGCCGGCAAGCTCTCCTCGCGCATGGATGCACGTCTGGAGAAGGTGCGGCAAACGCTTGAAGACGTGCATGTGGACAAGCAGTACGCGGGCGATATATGGATGGATGCTGAGGCAAACCCACGCAAGGTGCTCGTGCGCATGGAGGCAGGCGAGCTGATACAGGGGGAGCACCATCTGCGCATACCGGATCTTGCGGTCGGCAACATCGAGCACATCGGCATCGCGGGAGTCAATGGCAGCGGCAAGACCACGCTGCTCACGGCGCTCATGCGAATGGTGCCGGACGATCTGAGCACGCTATTCATTCCGCAGGAAATCGAGAGCGAACAGGCGGCTGATGTCATGGCGGGGCTGCGCGACGCATCGCCCAGTGAGCGCGGACGCATTCTTTCCATCGTCGCGCAACTCAACTCCGATCCCGACCGCATTCTGGATGGCGACGAGCTTAGCCCTGGCGAGTTGCGCAAACTCATGCTCGCGCAGGGCATTTTGCGTCGCCCCGCGCTGATCGCAATGGACGAGCCAACCAACCATCTGGATATCGGCTCAATCGAGGCCCTGGAGCGCGTGCTCGTTGCCTATTCGGGAGCGCTTGTGCTCGTGAGCCATGACGAGCGCCTGCTCGAAAGGACGACGGGCATTCGCTGGCGTTTGGAGAAGGGCGATGGGAACTTTTTTGTGCTGCGCACGACGTAAGGTTTGATCTTACGCGTCGTAGACGGAGAGGTGCGCGAGGCGAATCTAAAAGGAAAGGAGCCCCAAGAGGCTCCTTCATGACGATTCCGCCATATGCTCACGTATGCACCTACGGTCGCATGAGCACCCGAGGGCGTCCATGCGGGACAATCTCCTCCTCGATGCGCTTGAAGCAATTCATGATGTCGATGTTTTGCGGGCAGGCCTCCATGCAGGCACGACATTCGATACACTCACTCGGCATCTTCTTCCCGCCGTTGAATCGCACGATGAACCCTAGCTGATAGTTGGCTTCGCAGGCGTCGCTGAAGTTAATGAAATAGTTGAGGGCGGTCATGGCGCCGGATATGCCGATATCCATCGGGCAGACTTTCGCACAGTAATCGCATCCCGTGCATGGGACGATACCGCTTTCTGCCATCGCTGTTTGCGCCCGTTCGATAGCTGCGCATTCCACGGGTGAGAGCGGCTTAAAATCAGCGAATGCACGGGCGTTGTCTTCAACCTGCGCGATCGTGTTCATTCCCGAAAGAACGGTGAAGACGCCCTCCTGATTTGCTGCAAATCGCAGCGCATCGACGGCATAGGAGCTCCCGGGCATCGCCTCGTCTAGAATTTCGCGCACAGGCACGGGAGGATCTGCCAACAGTCCGCCCTTCACCGGCTCCATAGCGACTATAGGAAGCCCGTGCTTGTTTGCCACCTCGACGCACTCCTGCTCGCGGAAGGATGGATTATTCCAATCGAGATAATTAATCTGAAGCTGCACGAGCTCTGCCTCGGGATACGCCTGAATGAACTGCTCGAGCTCCTCCGGGGTGCAGTGGGCAGAGAAGCCGATGTGCTTGGCGAGACCGCGCTCTTTGACGCTCTTCACGAACTCCCACGCATCATATTTCTCAAAAGCCGCCGTCCTGTTGCCACCAAGATTGTGCATGAGATAGACATCGAAATAATCGACACCGAGATTCGCGAGTGATTCCTGCAGTTGCTTTTCGAGATCATCAGCGCTGTTGCAATGCGTCCATGCAACACATTTGTCAGCGATGAAAAACGAGTCCCGCGGATGACGCTCCACGAGCGCCTTGCGCAATGCCGCTTCGCTATTGGGATAGGCCCAGGCGGTGTCAAAGTAGTTGCCACCATGCTCCATGTACACGTCAACAAGTTGTGAGGTCAGCTCGATGTCGATAGTATCGGTTTCGCGTCCCTCGAAGCGCATGCATCCAAAGCCGAGCTTGCTGATCTTGCTGGTATCAAAGGCCATGATGTCTCCTTACTAAAACAGGCTCTCGCCAATGTACTTGTCATGGGGCATTATGAGACAGCGCTCAATGGGCTTCCAGAAGCTTTCGTACAGGGCTTTCTGAGCTAGCCCGTAGTTTTCCTTCGAGTCAAACTCCCAGACGAGCATATACTTCACGCTCTTCACGACACGCGTGAGTTCGATGGGTGGCAGGCCATCGCGAATCTGCTCCATGTCGACACGATATCCACGTTTGATGAGGCGCAACGACAAAAGGCCCGGCTGTTGTTCGAGAAGCTCCTTTGCTTCCAACATGAGTGTTTCGAATTCCTCGACTTTCTGTGGCTTCACCTGATATATGCACACTTCTGCAAATGACATCGCTGCTCCTCTTTCAGGTTCCGAAATCCGCCGCGTGCTCGGCGATGAATGCGTTGGCATCCGCAAGGTTCACATGGCAGTAGCCAAAAGGGTTCTTGCCGAGGTAATCCTGGTGATATCCCTCGGCTGGATAGAAGTTCAGGAGCGGTGCTGCCTCCACGCGTGGTTGCTTGCCGGTGTTGCGCGCAAGCTCTGTGAGCAATGATTCCGCTGCACGCCCGTCATCCGGATCCGTCCAATAGATGCCGGTGCGGTATTGCGTGCCCACGTCATTGCCCTGGCGGTTGAGTGAAAATGGATTGATGGTGCGCAAGTAGGCCTGCAAGAGCAGCGGCGGCGAGATTACATCAGGGTCATAGGTGACCTTCACGGCTTCGGCCGCGTTTGTCGCGCCCGTGCACACGTCCTCGTAGCTCGGATTCTTGATGTTCGCGTTTACGTAGCCGACCTCGGTATCGATGATTCCGGGGAGCTTCTTCAGATACGCCTCGGTGCCCCAGAAGCACCCGCCGGCAAGGTATATTTCACGTGTGTCCATGATGCCTCACTAGCGAAATATCTCGTCGTGATTCCCCGTACGTTGAAAATACGCGACATCATCGCGAACCGCCCACACGAGCAGCCAATCGCCTGCATTGCAGACATGGCATTCGTTGGAACCATCCCATGCACCGCCGAGCGTGTGCATGTCATGTCGACGAATGAGCTCTTCGCGTGACTCGACCGTGTTTTCGAGGATGAGCTTGATAACCGGCCGCAGGACGCTCGTATCGACGTGCTTCTTTTGCAGCCTCTTGATATCTCGCAGCATGGCAGGCGCAAAATCAGAATCCAGCATAGGCTATATCCCCAATGCCTCGAATAGCTCTTCAGCTGTCTTGAAGCGACCGCCCTTGCCGCTTGCAATCATCTCGTTCGTCTCGCGGATGGCCTCGAGGCTCTCCTCGTTAGGCTCTTCCTCGCAAAGGTCAAGCGGAATGCGCCTCGTGCGCGCAATCTGCGCCCAAAGGGCACGAGTGACACTTGCCAGATCGAGGCCGTAGAACTTGGCAACCTCCGCCGCCTCGTTCTTGATGTTTTCGTCTACGCGTATCGCATATGTCGTACTCATGATGTCCTCACTTCATGTTTACATTTGTTATACATATAATAACATTTGCAAACATCCGAAACAATCACGCGAACGTCCAAAGGCGGGTCGTGAGATAATGCGCTGCAAGGATCAACCCGTCGCTGAAGGGCATTTCATGACACAACTCATCGACTTGCAGTGTGTGGACGGTGGCACGGCGCAGGCCCCGGTGCTCGATGTGGCGGATGTCGTCGCGCTTGAGCAGCGTATCGCGCAAGATGGCACCTCGCTTTTGGAGCTCATGACATGCGCGGGAACCTCTCTTGCTCGCGCGGTCGAAGCGCACGCTGTGCCCGACGCTGCGGTTGTCGTCCTTGTGGGTTCGGGCAACAACGGCGGCGATGGGTGGGTGGCCGCCCGTGCGCTTGCCGCGGCAGGCCGCAACGTGACGCTCGTTAGCAAGACCGTTCCCGAAGAGCTAACGGCGGAGCCGGCCCGTACGGCTGCGCTCGAGTCTGCATCTACCGGCAGCTTTGACCTTGCCATTGCCCCGTCGGACGCGGAGCTGGCATGGCTGCTCGACAACGCCGACGTCATCGTCGACGCTATTCTCGGCACGGGTTTTGCCCACGACCAGGTGCGTGAGCCCTATGCCACGTGGATTCGCCTGGCAAACGAGGCGCATCGCAAGCACGGTACGCGCATCGTCGCAGCCGATTGTCCCAGTGGTCTGAATGCGCAGACCGGCGCAACCGCCAGCGACTGCGTCATGGCCGACGAGACCGTTACGATGATTGTGCCCAAGACCGGGCTTCTGGAGTCGCAAGCGCGTCCATACGTGGGCACGCTCCTGCTCGCCCCGCTCATCTCGATTGAGGAGTATTTCGATGACCTGCTTTGATGACGTCCACGGCAAACTGGGCTTTGGCCTCATGCGCCTGCCGAAAATCGATGGCGAGATCGACATCCCGCAATTCGGCGACATGGTCGATGCCTTCCTCGGTGCCGGCTTCAACTACTTCGACACGGCCTGGGCCTATCCGGGAAGCGAGGAGGCCACGCGCAAGGCTCTGGTCGAGCGCTATCCGCGCGATGCGTTCCTGCTCGCCACCAAAGCCGCCCCCTGGTTCAAATGCAAGAACGCCCAGGAAGCGTACGTCCAGCTCGAGACCTCGCTCGAGCGCACGGGCGCTGGCTACATCGACTACTATCTCATGCACAACCTGGGAAGCGTGCGCACGGAAGCGTTCGACCGCTTTGACATGTGGGAGTTCGCGCGGCGCAAGCGCGAGGAGGGCGTCATTCGCCATCTCGGGCTTTCCATTCACGACAGCGCCGATGCGCTCGACACCGTGTTGAGCGAGCATCCCGAAGTCGAGTTCGTGCAGCTTCAGGTGAATTACCTCGACTGGGACAACCCGGTGCACCAGAGCCGCGCATGCCTCGAGGTCGCGCGCAAGTACGGTAAGCCCGTCGTGGTCATGGAACCGCTGCGCGGTGGGTTGCTGGCCAATCCGCCCGAATCCGTACGTCGCGTCTTCGAGCAGACCGATCCATCGAGTTCGTGCGCGTCGTGGGCTCTGCGCTTTGCCGCCAGTCAGCCCGATGTGGCTGTCGTGCTTTCGGGCATGAGCGACCTTGCGCAGATGGAAGCCAACATCCGCACCATGCGGGATTTCGAGTGCATGGGCGCCGATGAGGCAGCGGTAATTGCACGTGCGCAGGACGAGTTCGCGAAGTTCGACCTCATACCCTGCACCGGATGCGATTACTGTGCGAAGACATGCCCGGCCAACATCGGCATCTCGGGCGCGTTGCTCGCGCTCAACGCGTACACGATGTTCGGCAGCTACAAGAACGAATGGATCGTCGGTGGCGAGCGCAAGAACAAGCGCAAGCCGAGCGAATGCCTGCAATGTGGTGCCTGCGAGAAGGTGTGCCCGCAGCAAATCCCCATCGTGGCCGATCTCAAACGCGCAGTCGAGCTACTTGGTTTGTAGATGACGAGGCGCTTTCGCCCGCCTTACTGGAACGCGATGCTGCTGAGTGATTGCTCCACGCTTGGCGTGAGCTCGTCAACCTTGCCCTCAGCAAATGCCAGGATTTCGTCCTTTGTGAGGAAGCCCTCGTGCTTGGCAATGAGCTCTCCGTTATCGACGAGAACGAACGAGGGGGTCTCGGAGATGCCGTAGACATCGCCCTTTGTCCACATGACCTCGGCATTTGCGTGATAGACCTCGACGCCGTGCTCCCTGATGGCAGGTGCCATCTCGTCAAGCAGCGGAGCTTCGCGCTGGCAGTGGGGGCACCAGGTTACGAAGAACTCGACCATAACGCGGCCGGGAGCATTGTTGACCTTTTGCTCCCAGGTCTCCTCGTCTTTTATCTCCATGATTACATCGCTATCGAATACATCTTGCATGGCGAATCGCCTCTTTCCGATGATGCGGCGCTTGTCTGCGCCTGCTAACTTCCATGGTAGCACCAGCCAGCACCGATGATGTCGTCAATACGACTTCTCCAGATATATTTTGCCAAAAGATAATAACGATCACGCCCGCAGCTGCTTCTCCATCGCCTTGCCCGGTCTCAACCGAGCGGATAGCGTTCCAGATAGGGTGCGCAGCGGGTGCGGAAGCACGCTGCGAAGTCCTCAAGATATTCGAGTGCCCTTGGCGAGACGTCCGTGTTGTCGAGATACGCGAACCCCATGACGAAACGCGCCGCGTCCTCGATATGCGCCGTGGCAAGGTCCTCATCGGGATCGCGCAGATAGACGCTCAGCGAATCGCTGAACGTGACGGCTTTGCCCCGCTGAATTGCCTGCGCTATGCGGCCCAGCGACGACGAGTGCATGCGGATGTCCTCGAGTGGCTGGTCGCGAAACATATCGCGGATGATCTTGTTGAGCAGCGGGTCGTTGTAGTAGACGACGGGTAGCTTCGCCACGCGCCTGAGGCTGAAGGCTCCCTTGTCGGGGTGGATGAACTGTGATGATCCGATCAGCATAATCTCCGTCACGAACATCGGACGAAACGCCACGTGCGGAATGGCCGTCAGCTCGGGAACGTCGTTTTCGGGAAGGCACAGCGCGAAGAGCTCTTGTGTCG
This sequence comes from Coriobacteriia bacterium, assembly GCA_003149935.1. Taxonomy (NCBI): domain Bacteria; kingdom Bacillati; phylum Actinomycetota; class Coriobacteriia; species Coriobacteriia bacterium. Next base: position 90,956 of record QAMH01000007.1, read on the forward strand.
TTCCGGCTTTGAGCTCGCTGATGATCTCCGCATACGAATGCTCGATGACCTGCACGTCGTCAAGCTCCGCCTGTCTAAGTTCGTCTTGGAGAAGCGAGAGGAGCGAATCGGACACGAACGCCGTGGCGTGCAAGGTGGCTTCATCGCCCCTGGTCTGCTTGCGACGCGGGGATGCCATGCGTCCGAAGGGATCCATCGCCGCACGCAGCAGCTCGATGTCGTGGATGCATTGCCGTGCATGGGGAATGAGCGCGAGACCGGCGTTCGTGAGCTCGAGCCGCGATCCCGTGCGGCGAAACAGCCGGCAGCCAAGATCGCGCTCAAGCGCCTTGATGGATTTGCTCAGACCTTGCTGGGAGACGTAGAGCTTCTTTGCCGCATGGGTAAACGAGCCGCTCTCGGCAATCTCGAGAAAGTATGCCAAGGACTCCGACCGCATGGGACTCCCTTGCTGAAGCTCGCCAATGATGACGCGACAGCACGCGCATACGATGATACCGCTTCCGCATGGGCTATGCCAGCAACGGGGCGTTACAACCTGTGGTTGTGGGCTCGTAACTTCTTTCTGTTTGCGTTCTCCTATCTTGCCCGCGGATAATGAGCGCAAGGCAAACGTCTGCCGCCATGCGGCGTCGAAGGGAGTGGTACCATGCCCATCAAGAAGACCCGAACCGTTTGCACCACCTGTCACGCCAGATGCGGAGTGATCGTCTACTCCGATGGCGATGAGATCGTCAAGATTGAGGGCGATTCTGACAATCCCAAGTCCTTTGGTGTTATCTGCGGTGCCGGCATGTCCGAGCGCGAGATCCACAACAACACCGAAGGCCGCCTGCTCTATCCGATGAAGCGCGTCGGACCGCGCGGAAGCGGGGAGTGGGAGCGCATCACCTGGGACGAGGCGCTCGATACCATTGCGAGCGAGTCCCGCCGCATCATCGAGGAGTACGGGCCGGAAGCCATCGTGACTGGCCAGGGCACTGGCCGCACCACGAACCACTGGCACTGCCGTCTCAACTCCACTTTGGGCCTGGAAGGCTGGAGTCTCGTGCCCACGCACGTGTGCCTCATGCCGCACATCCTGCCCAACGCCATCTCGCTCGGCATTTTCTCTCCGGCTGATGGTGACTTGGCGAATTCCGGCACCATGGTGCTATGGGGCCAGAACCCCGCCATGGAGCGCGGCATCATGAAGCGCATCCTGGACAACCAGAAGTCCGGTGCCAACCTCATCGTCATCGACTCGCGCTTCCAGGACATGTCCAAGCATGCCGACCTGGCCATTCAGCCGCGTCCCGGCACGGACGGAGCACTTGCGCTCGGCATCATGCGCGAGATCATCGCGAACGGCTGGCACGACGAGCAGTGGATCGCCGATTGGACCTTCGGCTTCGACGAGCTCAAGCAGCGCGTCGAGGAGTGGACACCCGAGAAGGTGGCCGATGTCTGCTGGATCGAGCCCGAGCAGGTCGTGACCGCCGCCCGCATGATGGGCCAGGATGGTCCCGTAGGCATGATGGTCGGTCTCGGGCCGGGCTGCATGCATACGAACGCCATCCAGAACGGTCGCGCCATCGCATGCCTCCAGGGCCTTCTGGGCCACATCGACGTGCCCGGCGGCGTGAACGTGCCCGTGGCCTTCTCGGTTATGCTGGATGACAAGATCACGCTGTGGGATTCGACGAAGGACCCGGGCCGCCCGGACCTTTTCACCTTCGGCGGAGAAAAGCATCCGCTGTACAAGTCCTTCGGTCGCTCCAACGATCCCAACTCCGTCTTCAAGGCCATGATCACCGGCGAGCCGCGCCCCGTGAAGATGTTCGTCGCCGTCGCCGATGACCCGCTGCTGTGCTATGAGGACGCCAACCTGACCTATCAGGCCATGACCAGTCCCAATCTCGACCTCGTCGTGGTGAAGGACTTCTACCTTTCGCCCACGGCCCAGCTGGCTGACATCGTGCTACCCACGGCCGATTGGTCGGAACGCTGCACGTACGATGAAGAACTGGACGGCCCCTTCATCCTCGCTTTTGACCAGGCCGTGCCCGCGCCCGGTGAGTGCAAGGATGACTGGTGGTTCTGGTTGCAATGGGGCAAGCGCATGAATCCCGAGCAATGGCCCTGGAAGGACGAGAAGGAAATGGTCCTCTGGCGCCTCAAGGAGTTCTACGACTTCGACCTCACCTGGGAGGAATTCCAGGGGGTGCCGGTGCGCGTCGTCGGTAACGCCGACCTCACCGCCGAGCCGGTGTACAAGAAGTACGAGAAGGGTATGCTGCGCCCCGACGGTCAGCCGGGATTCCCGACTGTCACGGGCAAGATCGAGTTTTCCTCGCCGACCATGCAGCTGTTCGGATACGACCCGCTGCCAGATTACACCGAGCCGGCCGAGAGCCCCTATTCCACGCCCGAGCTGGCCGAGGAATACCCGCTCATCGGCTCGACGGGGCATCGCGTCTACAGCTTCTTCCATTCCGCGTGGACAAACGTGCCCGCCCAGCGCTACTTCTACCCCGAGCCGTTCGTCGTCATCCATCCGGACGATGCCGCCACCTACAAGGTGACCGATGGCGAGTGGGTGACCATCTCCTCGCCGCGCGGCTCGATCATCTCCAAGGCGCTCGTGTCGCGCGAGGCCAAAAAGGGTGTCGTGTTCATTCCGCGTCCCGCCTGGCGTGACGAATGCGAGGCGCTGGGGCTGCCCGGCTACGGTTGGGACAAGGCCAACGGTAACGTGCTCGTTCCGTCTGAGCCTGCCGAGCCTGGCTACGGTGCTACGGCCATGCGTTCTTTCCTCTGCAAGATCGAGCCCGGAAGGGGTGAGCTGTAATGAGTCGTGTTGATGGTGGCGGAATCGCCATGCTTTTGGACCTGGACGATTGCATCGGCTGCTACGGCTGCGAGGCGGCGTGCAGGGAGACCCATCGCTATCCCTATCATGAGGACTGGCTGAAGGTCATTCGTCGCGAGCCGTTCCTGGTGGGCGGGGAGCTGCGACAGTATCACGAGGTCGCGCCTGTGCTGGACAAGTGCAAGGTGTGTTATGAAGCCGATCCGAATCCGCTGTGCGTGACGGGATGTGCCGCGCAGTGCCTCAAGATTGGTCCGTTCGTCGAGATTGTGAAGGAGGCAGCGGGGCGCCATTGTGCCATCTACACTGCCTAGGGGGAACTTCGCGTATGCCCGCTGGGGCAGATGAGGAGGCGGGACCATCGGGTTTGCCATAGGCCCGGTGATCCCGCCTTCGCACGCGTGTCTATCGTGTGACGCGAATAAAAGCCTGCATGCGGCACGCGAAAGCTCTAAGATGGAAGCAGACGGGTTATACTCGTTATGTCGCTCATCGTTCGAAGGAACATGCCATGTCGAAAATCGTCGTGTCAGATTTCGATCTCGGGGATACTGCGCTCGAGAGGCAAATGGTCGAGGCTGCTGGCATCGAGTTCGCCGCATTTGGAAACGAGGATGACCGTGCTCCCGAGGCGCTCATCGAGCACCTGCAGGATGCCGATGGCGCCATCACTTCATATGGTGACTATACCGCCGCGGTGTTCCAGGCGCTGCCCAAGCTCAAGGTCGTGAGCAAGACGGGCACGGGTGTCGACAACATCGACGTGGCTGCGGCCACCAAGAACGGTACTGCGGTTTGCAATGTTCCCGGCTACGGTACGGAGGTCGTCTCCGATCACGCCATTGCGCTCGCGATGTGCGTGTTGCGTCGCATTAACGAGATGGATGTCGATATGCGACAGGGCGTGTGGGACTTTCACAAACGCCGCCCGCTCGGGCAGGTGCAGGGGCGCAGCTTCGGCATTGTCGGTTACGGGCATATCGGACGGGCGACGGCGCGCAAGGCCCGCGGACTTGGCTTTGATGTCATGGTCTGGGACCGCAAGGGCGTGCCGGGGCGTTTCACGCCGGAGGACTTCCCGTACGTGAGTCTGGATGACCTTTTTGCACGGGCCGATATCGTGAGCTTTCACACGGCGCTTACGCCCGAGACGCATCATCTGCTCGATGCGAAGCGCATCGCCACCATGAAGCCCGACGCCATCGTGATAAACACCTCGCGCGGCGCGGTGGTGGATACCGACGCGCTGGCCGACGCACTTGTTGCCGGCAATCTCTGGGGGGCGGGTATCGACGTGTTCGAGGAGGAGCCCGTCTCGCCCGATGCGCCCATCTGCAAGGCACCGCACACGGTGCTCACGCCGCATGCCGCCTATTGGTCGGAGGAATCGGCCGTCCAGCTACGCACACGCTGCACGCAAAACGCCATCGACGTGGTGCTCGGCAAGAAGCCCGAAAGCTGCGTGAATGCCGAGGTGCTCGCGGGCTAACGGAGTGGTTTGTCGCGTCACAGTAGCGGCTTGAGGTACTTTCCCGTCACGCTGTCCGCACATGTGACGACATGTTCGGGCGTGCCGGCGCAGACGATTTCGCCACCCGCCTCACCGCCGCCTGGTCCCATGTCGATCACGCAATCGGAGTTCGCGATGAGGTCGAGGTCATGCTCGATGACGATGACCGTCGCGCCCTTCTCGACGAGTCTCTGCAAGACGCGTAGCAGCACCTCGACGTCTGCCGGATGCAATCCGATGGTGGGCTCGTCGAAGACGAAGAGCGCGTCTGCCTGCTTCTTGTGCATCTCGCCGGCGAGCTTGAGGCGCTGCGCCTCGCCACCCGAGAGCGCGGGCGTGGCCTCGCCCAGCGTGAGGTATCCCAGCCCCAGGTCGGAGAGCGTCTGGAGCTTGGTCTTGGCTTTGGCGATGCTGCCCGTCGCCATGCACAGCAGCTCGTCTACCGTGAGCGCGAGCACATCGGGAAGCGCGAGCTCCTTGGTATCCGACGACGTTTTCTCATCCGTGCCATCGATGCATGCGTCGACGTTTTCCAGTGGCAGGCGTACCGCGTATGCTTCCTCGCCATAGCGCGAGCCATGGCAATCGGGGCAGGGGATGTCCACGTCGGGGAGGAACTGCACGTCAAGCGATATCTGTCCCGTGCCATCGCAGGTGGGGCAACGCAAGCTGCCCGTGTTGTACGAGAAGGCGCCGGCTTTGAGCTTGCGCTCCTTGGCCGCAGGCGCGGATGCGAAGGCGCGGCGCAGGTCGTCCATGATGCCGGAGTAGGTCGCCACCGTCGAGCGAACGTTTGCGCCGATGGGCGTTGCGTCGATAAGATGCACGCGCTTGATGTCGCCTGCATCGACCTCGTGCACGTGAGCGGGTAACTTGTTGCCGTCAAGCATGGCCCGCAAAGCCGGAATCAGGCTCTCGAGGATGAGCGTAGTCTTGCCCGATCCCGAGACGCCGGTGATGGCCGTCATGCGCCCAACGGGAATGCGCACGCTGAGTGACTTCACGGTATGCAGCGGGCCGGTCTCCAGCTCGATGGCCCCGTTATCGAACATGTCCTCGTCATTTGCACGCTTGCGCACATGTACGCTTTTCGCGCCTGAAAGATACGGGCCGATGCGTGATGCGGGATCATTCTCGACGTGCTTGACCGTGCCCTGGGCGATGACGCGGCCGCCATCAGAGCCGGAGCCGGGGCCGATCTCCACGAGGTAATCGGCATTTCTGAGCACGCGCAGGTCATGGTCGACGACCACGACCGAGTTGCCATCACCCATGAGGTCGTCGATGACGCCGAGCAAGCCCTCGACATTCGATGGGTGCAGGCCGATGGAGGGCTCATCGAGCACGTAGAGCACGCCGGTGGTACGCGTGCGCACGGCACGCGCGAGCTGGACGCGCTGCAGCTCGCCGTTGGAGAGCGTGGAGCCGGCGCGGTCGAGACTCAGGTAGCCAAGCCCCAGTTGCCGCAGGCGCTGCATGGGCTCGCGCAGCTCGGAGATGATGGACGTGGCCATGGGACGCATCTCCTCGGGCAGCTTGCCTGGCAGGGCCGGCACCCAATCCGCGAGCTCGTCGAGCGTCTGCGCGGTCGCCTGCGCCAGGTTCATGCCGTCCAGAAGGCTCGAGCGTGCCTTGGCTGACAGACGCGTGCCGTGGCAATCGGGGCAGGTGCCCTGCTTGAGGAAGCGCGACACGCGGGCAAGCCCCTTCTCGTCCTTCACCTTGGCAAGCGCGTTTTTCACGGTGTTGACGGCACTGTAGTACGTGAAGTCGAGCTCGGTGGCGTGGTCCTTGTTCTTGGGCACGTAGAGGATGTGGCGCTTTTCCATGGGGCCATGCAGCACGATGTCCTTCTCGTGATCGGTGAGGTCACGGTATGGCACGTCGATGCGCACGCCCATCTCCTTGGCGACTTGCGGCATGAGCGACCACATGAGCTGACGCCACGGTGCGACCGCCCCCTCCTCGAGCGTGAGCGAGTCATCCGAGATGAGCGTGGACTCGTCGATTTCGCGCACGACGCCCGTGCCGCCGCAGGTGGGGCAGGCGCCCGCGCTGTTGAAGGCGAGGTCCTCGGCGCTGGGACCGTAGAACTTCACATGGCAGACGGGACACTCGATGGGCTTCTCGGCGGCGACGTTGAGGCTGGGCGGCACGTGATGGCCGTTCGGGCACTCATGGCTACCCAGGCGTGAGAACATGAGACGTAGGTAGTTCAGCAGCTCGGTGGAGGTGCCGAAGGTGGAATGCACGCCAGGCACGGCCGGGCGCTGGCGCAGCGCGATGGCAGCCGGTACGTGCAGCACCTCGTCAACTTGGGCGCGTGTCGTCTGGCCGATGCGGCGGCGTGTGTAGGTGGAGAGCGCTTCCAGGTAGCGGCGGCTTCCCTCCGCATACAGCACGCCCAACGCAAGCGAGCTCTTGCCGGACCCGGAAACGCCGGCGATGCCGACCATCTGATGCAGTGGGATGTCGACGTTGATGTCCTTCAGGTTGTGGACGCGTGCGCCGCGCACCTCGATATCCGCCGGCTCGCGAAAGACGAGCCCGCCAACCTTGCACCTCGCCTCTTCGTTTGTGTTCGTCATAGTGGTCCCTCGGATAAGTCAAATACACGGGGTATTTGTTTTATTTTACCGCCAACGCTACATTTCCTCTTGACCTTCACGCAACGTCAAAGCGCAGGATGCCTCTCGAAGATGCGTTTGGACCGCGATAGAGGAAGGAAATGTCCATGCACATGACCATCGGCCAGATGGCACGGGAAGCCGGGGTGAGCACGCGAACGCTGCGGCATTACGAGGAGCAAGGGCTGCTCGCTCCGCAGCGTACCGATGCGGGTTATCGCGTCTATGGCGATGCGGATGCCCGGCAGCTCGCGTGGGTGCTCGCCTTGCGCGCATGCAATGTGCCGCTTCCCACCATCCGCCGCCTCATCAATGCCCCAGATGAGGACCTCGCCAGCGCCCTCCGCGCGCATCTTCGTTCCCTCGAGGAGCAGGGAACCTCATTGGATGCGGCAATCGCGAGGACGAGAGCCGCGTTGGCAACCGTAGAGAGGATGGAAGACATGTCGACGAAAGACGCCTTCGAGATGATGAAGGAGCAGGGTCTGCGTGATTTCGAGCAAGAGTTTGGCGAGGAAGCGCGTAGCCTGTACGGTGATGAGGCCATCGATGCGAGCAACGTGCGCATGATGGCACTCACCAAGGACGAGTGGGATGCGAAGGAGCTGCTGGAAGAGAGCATCAAGGTGCAGTTGCGCATCGCCATGGCAACCGACGATCCCGCGAGCGACGCGGCCCAGGAGCTCGTGCGCATGCACAAGCGCTGGATCGACCTGCACTGGGGCGAGGGCTATGACCCGGAGCAATACTTCGCGCTCGCAGAGGGCTACCTGGCCGATCCGCGCTTCGTGAAGTACTACGATTCCGCCGCGGGCGAGGGTGCTACCGAGTTTCTGGTGAAGGCGGTACGCGCCTCGAGGAGATAGAGGTGGACGAGGGCCAACGCATTGCTCGCCTGGTCGGCTTCCGTCGTGGGATGAGACAGCGCCTCTGGGCATTTGTCTCATTCGCCCCTCAAAAATGCGGGGTCGTACCCGCAGAATCCCTGTGGTGTGACGGCTATCAGCATGCTTCGGGCGCACCCTAGAATCTTCTCATCATCCGATTCGAGGGAGGTTCCCATGGGTTATTCGATTGACGATAAGGTCAAGGTGCTGAAGAAGTCTCCGGCTGCTTGCGCGGTCATCACCGAGTATTCGCCCGGATTCGAGACGGATCCGCAGATGAAGCTCGTCGGCGGTCTGACCTTCCGCAAGCTCGCCTCGTTCCCGCAGGCCGGTCTGACCGAGGAGCAGGTTGCCGAGATTGACGAGAAGCTGAAGGCTATCGAGGAATAGAGCAGGCAAGAACAAGCCGGTGCGAGGGGGCTGCCACGAGGCGGTCCCCTTCGTTTTGGCTAGCTGCCCATGGCATCGTAAATCTGCTGGGCCTTGAGCAGGATCTCGATGCGCAGGCGCTCGTCGGGATTCTTGAGGTCGCATCCCAGCTCGCGCTCGATGCGCCCGATGCGGTCGAGCAGCGTGCTGCGGTGGATGAACAGGGCCTTTGCGGTCTTGGCTATGCTCATGCTATTTGCCAGGTAGCAGCGAAGCGTCTCGATGTAGCTCACGTTCGCCTCGCGGTCGTGCTCGACGAGGCGCTTCATGCCATCGGTGAAGTACATCTCGAGCGGGAGGTCGCCGATGGCGTTGAGCACGAGCTTCATGAACGCGTAGTCCTGGAAGACGTAGCAGCGCGAGTCCTGCGTCTTGAACTCCGACCCCACGAGCGCGGCAAATGCCTGGTCGTAGTACAGGCGTACCTTGAGCAGGTCCGTGAACGCGTCGCTGATGCCGACGGTTACGCCCACTGCCTCGACGAACTCCTCCAGGTCGGCCTTCAGGCGCTCGAGATAGCCCCCATCCTCATCGCACAGGTCATCGACGCAGATGAGGCCGACGATGGACGCGCCGTGCGCAAAGGCAATGCTGTGGGGAAAGACGCTTTCCATCTCGGAGCAGATGTAGCCGTACGGAAGCGAGGCGAGATCCTTCGACAGAACCATCTTCACGCAGACGTAGCGGCGCTTCCCGCCAAGCTTTTCGAGCCGCGAGCGTTGGGCCTGGTCAATCGTCACGCAATCCACGAGGTCGGCTATGACGTTGCGGAAGGCTCCGAAGTCTCCGCTTTCCGACGGAGGCAGCTGGCGCATCGCGAGGCTTATCGCGTCAGCGATGTAGGAGATCATGACGCCATCGCTTGGCAGGCGCCGGCGCCCCGCGTAGTCAAAGGTCACGCTTCCGGCGTATTCCTCGCCGACGAAGATGTTCTGGCACAGGTAGCTGCCATCGAGAATGGTCATGGAGATCGGGTCGTGCCTCTGCATTGCAAGGTCTTCGCTTGCCAAGAAGGTGCTGAGGTTCGCGAGGTCGAGGTAGGTGCCCGCCTGGTTTTCGGTCGCCGCCAGGACCCCGAAGTACTCGTCGAGGACGAGGATGTCGGTTCCGAGCACGGGCGCCGCGACATCTACGATTCGCTGGATGCCGGCCGTGGTGTTGATGATGTTTGCTATCTCGGCATCGAGCGTCTCGTAGCGATTGTAGATGTCTTGCACGAGGTTGAACACGTTGAAGATGTCCGTGTCGTCGGTGACGTGGATGATGCAGCATCGGTTCTTGTAGAACGAGAGCTGCATGGTGTCGCCCACGACGACCAGCACCGCACCGGGGCGCACCGACGAGCGCATCGGTAGCTTGTCGGCGCGGATGATGTAGAGCGTGTCCTTCTCGAAGATCTGGCCGTTGCCGGTGTAGAAGCGTGGGCGACTGAGATGCAGCCCGCTCTCCTTGCGACCGAGCATCTCGACGGAGATGTGATCATTCAGGTTGTCGAAAACGATATCGGCGTTGAGCTTCATGCTGCCGTCCCTAGAAAGGCGCCCCGTACCATACGTATCTTGCCCCGCGTGGATGCGCGATTCAACCCTAAAAGCCGTTCATAAAATAGGTGATAACACCTACAGATTGTAGGTGCTCTATGTGATGCTCCGTGCCATTGAAACGCCTTGCCTGATGGGTGCCAAACCTCCGCTTTGTAGAATACAGCGCGGCCACTTTGCTCCGTAGTATCTGTTCCAAGCGCGGTTTTCCATCCCGAGAGAAGGAGGATACTATGGCATTGCACGACAAGCTCGACTCCCACAAGGCAGTCGAGACGGTATGGGGCAAGCTCATCCCCGAGAAGGACGCGTATCGGTACGCCGTCCGCGAAATCGCGGCATTCTGCTCGAACATCTTCCAGGTCATGCGCATTCTCGAACCAGACTTCGATACGTGCACCGAGGCGATCTGCGAGATGTCCTACAACCTGAACATGGGCGTGTCCGGCGAGGAGTACCTCAACACGTTCTACGACGACTGGAACATCCCCGAGTTTTGCGAGAAGAGCGCCTGGCTCGGGGCCATCTTCGGTGACTACGGCGACGAGGCCGAGAACATGGCCGGTCGCGTCATCCAGTTCACGAAGGACAGGGTCGAGAAGGAGCTCGATACCTGCCCGTGGGATATCGTCGGTGCCGAGCTGTGCAACATGACGACGGCGATGTTCACCGCGAACTTCGACCTCGCCAACGGGGGCGAGAACGACGTGTCGCTCAACATGTGCGAGGCCCGCGGCTGCGGTGACCGCCATTGCCGCGTCGTCGCCGAGCGTCGCTCCGCCTTCGGACTGCCCAAGCAGGGATTCCTCGATCACATGGGCACGCCGGTCATGCCGGTTCATGACACGCCCGAGGAGCGCACGGTCAAGGATGGCCAGATCCTGCGCAATGGACAGTACTCCAACGCCTTTGGCGAGGAACACAGCCTGGAATACGACTACCGATGGTTGTGCGAGTTTGGCTGGGCGTGGTGCGTCGCCTTCCCGCTCGCCGTCATCCGCGACCTTCCCGATGACGAGGAGGAGTTCCTCCGCATCTTCCGCATCGTCTTCTCGACGGCGGGCAAGAACCTGTTCATGGAGCCGTTCACCAAGCGCGCCGTGCGCGACTGGCTCGGTGTCCCGGATTCCATCGGCGAGAACGACCCGCGCATCATGGGCGCCTACATCAAGACGCTCATGGATTGCCAGCTCGTGCCCAGCGAGTTCGATGCCTTCACCAAGGACGAGGTCCGCATCAAGGTCAAGACCGACGACTTCAACGGGCGTTTCGAGATGGCGCCGATGGACGAGCTCGCAATCGGTTACGAGGCCTTGTGGCACAACGCCGTAAAGACGCTGGTGAGCGCCGAGTGGTCGTGCTGGTTCGAGGGCATGGACGACGAGGACATGACCATCGTCGTCGCCCGCAAGATCGACAAGCACATGATTTAGGAGGTTGCGGAGATGCTATTCAAGGAAGACGAGGCTGCGCGCGCCGAGGCACGCGCCGTACGCGAGAACGCCGCATGGTATCGCTGGACCCACGACCTCGTGGAGGTGAAGGGTCCGGATGCGGATCGGTTCGTCCAGCACCTGTTCGTGAGCGATATGACAAAGGCGCCGGTCGGGCGCTCCAAGTACACGACCATGCTCAATGAGGACGGCAAGATCATCGACGACACCATCGTCATGCACGTAGACGATGACGTCTACTGGATCTCGACGTTGTATGCGCCCCAGTTCCTCGAGTGGGCCAGTGCGCATGACGAGGGCTTCGACGTGACGTGCACGGACATTACCAAGAGCGTGGACATGTACGCCGTGCAGGGGCCCAACTCACTTGCCATGATCAACGCTCTGGCCAGCGAGCCGGTTGACGACCTCAAGCGCTTCGCGATCATGGACGACATCATCGCGGGCGTGGACGTGAAGATCCATCGCGCGGGTTTCACGGGCGAGCTCGGCTACGAGATTTACGTGCCGATGGAGCAATCGCCGGCCATCGAGGCGGCACTTGCCGAGACCGGCGAGAAGATGGGCGTTCCCGAGCTCCAGATTCTCGAGGTGTACGTGCGCAGCATTCCGGTCGAGAAGGGTTTTGCCCTGCGACAGGACATGTATGGCCTCACGCCCTATGAATGCGACCTGGGTTGGTCGGTTGCCATGGATACGGACTTCGTCGGCAAGGATGCGCTGCAAGTCGCGGTCGAGGCGGGCAACGACTATAGGCTCGTGGGCCTCGAGTTTCTCAATGACTCCTATGAGGACATCGCCCAACGCGAGATCGTGTATCGCAAAGGCGTGCCCTGCGGGTTCGTGCGTGCGGCAATCTACGGCTACACCGTGGACAAGAACATCGGCTTTGCGGTCATCGAGGCTGCCAAGGCGATTAACGGCGAGGAAGTCACAGTTGGCGAGAACGAGTCACCCGCCATCATCTGCGACAAGGTATTCGTGTAGGGGGAGGACGCAATGAAACTCGAGGGTAAATCCATAGTCGTCACCGGCGCGGTCGCCGGCATCGGCAATGCCATCACCGAGCTGTTCGCCAACGAGGGCGCGAACATCATCGCCGTCGACAAGCAGGAGAAGCGATTGCTCGACTATTGCGCATCCGTGGACGCGCCGGGCAAGGTCGTGCCGTTTCCGGGAGACGTGTCATTCCAGGAGACGACGGATGGCATGATCGATGCGGCGGTACGCGAGTTCGGGTGCTTCGACGTCCTCGTGAACAACGCCGGTGTCATGGACGACAATACCGCCATCGGCGATATGAGCGATGCGATGATGGACGAGTGCTTCGCGGTGAACGCGATGGGGCCCATGCGTGCTATGCGCAAGGCCGTGCAGACCTTCATCGAGCTCAACCCGGATGCCGAGGAAGACGAAGACACCATCGGCAGCATCATCAACCTGACTTCGGTGGGCGCCGTGCATCAAACGGCCGGTGCGGCATACTGCGCATCGAAGGGCGCGCTGCTCTCGGCAACGAAGAACACCGCCTTCATGTACATCCACAAGGGCATCCGCTGCAACGCAATCGCGCCGGGCGGCATCGTCACCGAGATTCCCATCACCATGCCACCGTCGGATCCCTTCGGTTTTGGCCGCACAAGCGAGCTGCTTGTCCATTCGTCGCTGCTCGGCATGCCCGAGGACATCGCGAACGCCGCGCTCTTTCTCGCCCAGGACGAATCGCACTTCGTGAACGGAGCCGTCATCACCGTTGATGGAGCCTGGACGACGTTCTAAAAACCGCGCGCCGCTGCAATCTGGGAGAGCAGCGGCGCATCCAGCCAATCGGTGCCCTGGTCCCTCGCTCGGCCGGGGTGCCGGTCTTTCATCAATGAGACAACATCTCTGCGCAACCGCCTCATTCCAGGTGGCCAATTTCCTCGGCACTCGCGGCTCCTCGATTGCAATCCCCTGGCGGCAAGCATTACTATTGGCCAGAGATTTCCAGAGAGGGATTCATGGCAAACGATGTCGTCATTCTTGGGTTCGGCCCTGCCGCCGCCAGCGCCGTGGAGGCGTTGCGCTCGCAAGGATGCGACGCGAACGTGGACATCGTCACCGCAGGTCCCGCTTTTTGCGAAAGCCCGGTCCTGACTTCGTATAACGCAGCCGGAATCGTAGCCCGCGAGCAGGGAAGCATCTTCACTTCGGTGCTCGACGATGCCAATACGCACATCTTCCCGAACGAGGAGATCACGTCCTTAGATACGGAAGGCCAGACCGTCAAAGCCGCAAGCGGTCGCGAGTGGCTCTATTCCGTTTGCCTGATAGCCACAGGTGCATCGCCCGTGCTTTCGGGCGAAAGCCCGCTTTTCGAATGCGATCCGCTTACGCTCAGGACCTTCGAAGACGCCGAACGCCTGAGCACGGTGCTTGCCGCACGTCCCCATGTCAGCATCCTCATCTCCGGGACCTCCATGGTCGCCCTCAAGGCGGCGGAGGCGTGCATCCGCAGGGGCGGGCAGCCGACCGTTCTGGGTCGCAGCCCTCATATCCTCAAAGGGTCGGCGCATCCCCGTGCGGCTTCCAGGATGGAGGCCCTGCTCGAAGACCAGGGAATAGAGCTCCTGCTCGGCGAGACTGCCGAAAAAGCCCACGTTCTCGAAGATGGCTCCACAAGCGTTTCCTTTTCCCACCAGGAAGAACCGAAAATTTTCGATGCGGTTCTCGTAGCCCATGGCATGAGCCCCAACATCGACTTCATCGAAAATGCCAACATACATGCCGATAGGGGAATCGTCGTCGATGCCTTCATGCGCACGAGCGTCCCTCATGTCTATGCGGCGGGAGATGTGGCAAAAGCGCCCTGCTTGTTTGGAGGAAGCAAGGTGGCCGGGCTCTGGCTCGCGGCACGTCAGCAGGGTAAGGTAGCGGGGGCGAACATGGCAAGGGAGCTTCGCGACGAGGGAAGGGCATACGCATCCGATGCCTCCGCTTTTGCCGGCAGCATGGAATATCACGGATTTCTTCCCGCGAACATCATCAAGGTCGGAGACGCGCTGTTCGCCGCTGCGGGAATGATTCCGTCGGCCGAAGATCCATTCGCGATCGAGGAGATCGAGACCGAGAACGAGTATCTGATGAAGTCCTATCTCATCCTGCAGGACGGCCGGGCCTTGCTATGCGGTTTCAATCTCGTGGCAAAAGCCGACATGGCCGGACTCTTTGGCAAGCTGACGGATTCGATCGGGCGTATGCAGGCGGAAATAGCCCGCAATGCGCTTCAAGGCGCATTCACCAATGTTTGACGGTTTCATGAGCGAGACGGAGGAGAGATGAACGAGCGCGAGCTGAGGGAAAAGGGCAAGGTCCCCGGTCCGGAGACGGGCATCGAAATCAAGAAGTCCATCTGCACGATTTGCGACCCGACCACGCAATGCGGGCTTGACCTGTTCGTGAAGGATGGCAAGATCATTCGAGTCGAGGGTTCGAAGGAGGCCCCGCATTCTCACGGCAGCCTGTGCTCGAAGGGTGCGGCCACGCGGCAATATGTCTATAGTCCCGACCGGCTGAAGACCCCGCTGCGGCGTGTGGGCGAGCGTGGCGAGGGCAAGTTCGAGCCAATCAGCTGGGATGAGGCCCTGGACGAAATCGCCAAAAACCTCAATGCCGCAAAGGCGGAGTATGGCCCGGAATCGGTCATCTTCTTCGCGGGCTACCCCAAGCACCACAGGCCGTTCTTGCAGCGTCTTGCCATGAGCTTTGGTTCGCCGAATTACTGCACCGAATCGAGCACGTGCTCGACGGCAACCATCATGGCCCAGCAGCTCACCTATGGTGCGCCTGCAGCCCCGGACAACGGTGAGTCGGCTTGCATAATGATGTGGTCCAACAACCCGGCAGCGTCAAGGACGCTCATATGTGAAGGATTGTTCAATCGTTTGGACAAGGGGACGAAGCTGATAGTGGTCGACCCTCGCGTCACCCCTTTCGCGGCTCGTGCAGACATTCACTTGCAGCTGCGCCCCGGCACCGACGGCGCGCTGGCGCTTGCGATGGCCAATGTCATCATCGAAGAGAACCTCTACGATGCCAACTTCGTCGCCAATTGGACGGTCGGTTTCGAGGAATACGCCAAGCTTGCCGCCGAGATGACTCCGGAAAGGGCGCAGGACATCACGGGCGTTGACGCGAGCTTGATTCGCGAGGCGGCCCGGATGTACGCGACCACGAAGCCCGCGAGTATCATGACCAGCGCGGCACCTGTGGTCCATCACACGAATGGCGTGCAGAACTACCGTGCGGTGTTCTGCCTCATCGGATTGACCGGCAACTTCGACATCCATGGTGGGAACCTCATGAACAGGCCCTCGCTGGTGCACATACCGGGAGGTTTCCCCACGCGCGAGGGCGAGTTCACCTTGGCGTCCCGTCTGAAGGATTTGCCGGAAAGGATTGGCTCCCGCCGTTTCCCGGTATGGGATCGGTTGACTACGCAAGCGCAGGCGTGCGATATCCCAAGGCAGATTCTGACCGAGGATCCCTACCCGCTCAAGGCCGCGTTTTGCATGGGCTTCAACCATAGGATGTTCCCCGATTCGCAAGGCTTCATCGACGCCTTCAGCAAACTCGACTTCATAGCGGTGGCAGATCCCTTCCTGACCGACAGCGCCAAGTATGCCGACATCGTCTTGCCGGTATGCACCTCGGTGGAGCGCAGCGAAGCGCGGTGCTGGCCCATGGGCTACGTGATGCTCTCGCAGCCCGCGATAGATCCGGTGGGGCAGTCCCGCTCCGATGTCGATATCATCGCGCAGCTGAGCCGTGAGCTGGGTCTGGGCGATGACCTGCTCGAGTCGGGATTCGATGCGTGCCTGGATTGGATGCTCGAGCCCAGCGCCCTGTCCGTTGCAGAGCTCAAGAAGCATCCGGCCGGGATGTTCGTCCCCGATTTCAAGAAGCCCGCCGAGAGGAAGTACGTCGATCAGGGATTCAAGACCCCGTCGGGCAAGTTCGAATTTGCCTCCAGCGTGCTCTCCGAAATGGACGGCGAGGGATTCGAGGCGCTTCCCTCTTTCCGGGAGCCGGCTATAAGCCCCGTCTCGCAGCCGGAGATTGCCAAGGAGTACCCGTTCGTCCTGTCCGTCGGTGCTCGCAAGCCCATGTTCCAGCACAGTCGCACCTTCCGCATTCCCTGGATTCGCCAGTTCGCGCCAGATCCTGTCTGCGACATGAATCCGGCCGACGCCAAGCGTGTCGGCATCGCCGAGGGCGAGGAAGTCGAGCTCATGACGCCGGAGGGAAGCGTTTTTGTGAAGGCGCATCTGGACGAGATGATTCGCGAAGGTGACGTGCACCTCTATCATGACTGGCCCGAGGCCAATGGAAACGACCTCATGTCGGGCGATTACCTCGATCCCATTTCGGGCTTCCCGGGATACAGGTCCCTGCTCTGCAAGGTGGTCCCCGCCCGCACGAGCGTCAATGCGAAGGAGGCTTAGGCATGACTTCCAAAGATACCAAGAGCATCGTCTTCAAGTCCGACCGCTGCATAGGATGCTATTCGTGCGTCGTGTCATGCATGGATCAGAACGACCTCGATGTCGCGAAGGATGGCTTGTCTTGGCGAATCGTCGAACACGTTCCCGGGAAGCTGGCGGGCAGGCAGCGTGGCAACGCCAGCGTCTCGATCGCCTGCATGCATTGCGAAGATGCGGTGTGCATAGCCGCGTGCCCTGCAGGGGCGATAACGCGAGATGCCGCAACGGGATCCGTGCTGGTGGACGATGGCCTGTGCATCGGCTGTCATGCCTGCGCGATGGCCTGCCCGTTTGGGGCCCCTCGTTTTGGGAGTAGCGGGAAGATGCAGAAATGCGACGGGTGCTATGCCAGAACGCAGTTCGGGCTGGAACCAGCGTGCGTCAGGAACTGCCCGACCCACGCGCTCGTCTACGAACCGGTTAATGCCTCGATGGACGAGAAGGCGGCCAGCGCAGCCCGAAAGCTCGTGTAGTTGCGGACGCCGGAACGCCGCGTCATGTTAGGTGGAGTGAGCGACGGGGCTTTTCCGATGCAATGGAAAATGACGGGGCAAATCCTGCGGGATTTCTGCTCAGATGGAAACCTCATTCATTGGCGATGCCGTATTTCTCCACGGTCCGCGCGAGCTTCTTCTCGTAGCAGGAGTGTGCCGTGTACAGCACCGCGCACGGGTTGTTACCGGCGAGGAAGTCCTTCGTGGCAAAGGTCGTGACGGGTGCATCGGAGTACTTGCAGAAGAGGGCGTCGTGTCCCACGCATATGCCCATGAGGATGTTCAGGTCCGTCTTCGCTTCGTTGAGGAGAAGCGCCTGCATGATGGGATTGCAGACGACGCCTCCTTCGCCGCCCCTTGTCGGGGGCTCGAGGTCGAGGTCGGCCCTCCGGTTGCTCTCGAGCTTGCAGCCAACCGTCTCGACACAAAAGCCCGCTTGTTCAAGCAGCTTGGCCAGAATGCGCGTCTCGCGTAGCATGATGGTGCACGACGCGATGCCGATGTGGATGGCGCCGATGAGGTTCGCAAACTTGATGGTGTCCTGCACGCGTGTGGAATTCACCGTCTCCTCGCTGACCATCGCGGCGGCTTGCATGATGACGTGGTTTTCGGGAAGCGCGTATAGACGTTGCGCCTCGTCATGTAGCGCAGACGAGACCGCGCCCTGCGCGCAAAACCCCGGTCCTTCGCGATCGGTGTATTCGCATGCGGTGGTTCCGCAGCTCATGCAATTGAGCTTTGATTCCATGGTCCCTCCCGATTGGATCTCGCGGGTCGCAGATATGACGACCAATATCATACGACCCCGCTCGAAGGAACGGGGCCGTGGGGTCATGATGGAGCGGGCGACGGGACTCGAACCCGCGGATACCAGCTTGGGAAGCTGGGGCCTTACCACTTGGCGACGCCCGCATTGAGTGAGCATTATACCGCTACCTCATCCTTTACTCTGGTCATTTTGGCTACTCCTCAATAATGACACCAAGGCGCCGGGCCAGCGCAGCGGCCTGATAGAGCCCGAGCTTCGCGCCGTACACCTCGTCCATGGCGTCCGATATGGCAATGCCCTCGAGCTGACATGACGTGAAATCGAGGCCGACGAGCTTCGTGCGAAAGAAACTCGTTCCAACGAAGCGGTCGTCATCGAGCGAGATGCCGCGCAGTTCCATTTCAGACATGTCCGCTGACAAGAAATCGCAGGTGCGAATATGGACAGTCTTCCAGAGGCATCGGTTGAATGCGCCGTAGGCAAATGTGCACCCGTCTGCGGCGACATGCTTCCAGAGTGCCTCGGCAAAGGACGCGCCGGCGAACTTGCTGTCGCTGAACGTGCAGCGCGTGAACGCGGCGTTGTCGAATACGCTGTTGGAGAAGTCACAACCATCGAAGGCGATATCGGTGAAAAGCGCACCGGTGAAGTCGCAATCAAGGAACTGGCAGTTGGAGATGCGGCCACCGGAAACCTCAAGTTCGACGAATTCCGCTTCCGCAGCATGGAGCCCACGCAATTCAACGGCTTCGAGCGTTCCACGGTCGGGATCGCAAAGAACGTTCAAAGGCAGTTCGTCGAGGGAAGTGACTATGCGAGGCGCAGCCAGCTTGTAAGACGATGACGCCTTGTCGTAGGCAGCTTGTGCTGAACTAGGAAAAACGTGCATGCCCCTCCTTCTCTTCAGCGCCAATGCAATGTAGAGGGCGTCTTATATGTTTGCTACTATCTAGCTATGATATCGCACGCAACCTCTGCTTTCCCTTTAGCGTTCCATAGCCACGAGTTGGACGGTCAGGAAGTCATGCAACGACTCTCGTAGGACGGGATCAGATAGCCCGCCTCCTCACAGGCAGCGCTTTGGAAAGCGACGCCTCCAGGTTCCCGGCCTTCCGGCTCTGGTCAAGTTCGGAGCAAGAATAATGAGTCGTTAACGCGGCGATTCAAGCGCGGCATACTTATGCAGCGCACCCGAGCTCGCTGAGCGCCGTGAGAGTCGCATCCACGTTCTCGGCGTGCCAGTTCTTGTATCCACCGGTGTATTGCGAGGCGTATATGCCCGAGAGTCGGACGTCGCTCAGCTCCTTCTGCTGAGTGGTGAGACGTACGCCGCCACTGTTCGTCTCAATATCGATGATCACGTTGAGCAAGTCATCGACGAGCTTCACCGATTCGATCTCCGAATAGGGGACGACGAGGGAGACGTCCCGTTCGAGAGTCGACCAACAAGGGTCGAAGGGAAGCAGGATCATCTCGTTTTCGCACATCTGGAGGACAGCGACATCGCACGCACTGAAGAATCGGACGATCTTCTCGCTCAGATCTCCCGCCGCGCCTTTGACGATGATGCATCTACCTTCCAGAGGCGTATATCCTGCCTCGATTGCGTATTCCCATACCTTTTCCTCGCGAGCCATGGTTATTCTGCCCCTTTCGCTATCGATGATTTACCTGTTCTATTCTTCGATGGGAGTGACGATGGGCTTGCCGTCTGCACCAACAAGCGCGGTCATGCCGGTGCAGCTGACACCAGAAGATGCTAGAAAGCCTGCCAGGAGATAATTCACTCCAGTCTGGCGGTCGACGAGAACGTATGTGCGATTCGCCAGGCCATGTCGTTGCATGTATGCCTGGACGAAACGATCGCCATTTTCTTTCATCGGGGAATTCCTTTCGTGTGAACCCGCAGGGTGTATGTGCCGCTTGGAGTTGATGAAAAGCGGCCTTTGCAAACATCATTCTTCTCATTCGTCCCTATGCCTGCAAGCGAATAATTACCGCAAAATGCCTGTTCAGATGAGTTGTCAAAGGATTTTGACAAGAGCATTCGTGGCATCCGCATCCCTTTGTCAGGCGCGTGACCTATCATTTCGGTCTACATGGCATCGGGATACGCCGATGGGCAAGCGGAAGGAAGAGGGCAATGGAACTTGCTCGGCAACTGAAAGCAAAGCGGGAGGAGCATGGCCTTTCCCAAGATGAGGTCGCGAAGGCGATATTCGTGTCGCGTCAGACCGTCTCGAACTGGGAGACCGACAAGACCTATCCGGATGTGCAGAGCCTGCTCTTGCTGAGCCAGCTGTTCGGCGTTTCCATAGACGAGCTCATCAAAGGGGATGCTGCTGCAATGCAGCAGGCCATCGAGGAGGACTCGCGCAAGATGAGGCTGCTGTCGATTGGCATGCTCGCCTTTTCGGGACTGGCCTTCCTCTTCCTCCTCGTGTTCTCGCTAGTCTGGCAAGAACCGTCGGGCTTTGCCCGCATGAGCAAGGGCAACATCGCGGGAGCGGCCACGTTCGTCGTGCTCTATGCCATCGGATTCGGGATGGCCATCGCCATCGATCGCTTGAAGAAGAAGCACGACATCGTTACCTACCGCGAAATTGACCGGTTCCTCAAGGGGGAGTTTGACGGCGAGCCCGACTCGCAGGGCTTCGCGCGCAGGCACCCGGCCCTCGGCGTGATGGTGAAGCTCCTCGGCGGCGCCGTTATTGGATTGATGCTAGCGGGGTTGCTCCTCGTGCTTGAGGGGTGCTAATCCCGCTGTCGATTTACTCCCTATGCCAGTTGCTCGCCGGCCGTGGGACCCGCAGCCATCTGGTACACCGCGTCCACATGGATGAAGCAGCCGCCCTTCGCCTTGATGGGAAGCCCCATGGAGGCGAACTTGGCGTCCACCATCTCCTTCTGGACGGCGAACTCGTCACCTTCGTTGACGTAGCGTGCCGTGCCATGAATCTGATAGGCGTCGTGTCCCGTCCAGAACGCGACGGCGACCTTCTGGTTCTCCTTCAGGTTGGCCAACGTCTTCTTGAAGAACTGGTCGGAGATGTAGACCGTTTCCTCGTCGATGACGGTCTTCATGCCGATGGCGGCTCCGTTGGGCGTCCCGTCGGCAGATGCCGTGCACAGGACCATGTTCTCGGCCGTTTCGAATAGTTCCCTCACGTCTTGGGCCATGGCTGCCATGGTGGCTTCCTTTCTCGCAAGCTTTCGTTGCGAATAGTATACGCCCTCGGCTATCATGTCCCTCCTTGTTTCGTAGCGCGGCAGAGGGGATTCCCATGAACGAGGAAATCGATATCGAAAGCTGGACTGATAGCCTCGTCGGCAAGGTGCTCGGCACCTTTGGTCCTCGTCTGAAGCTCGTCGGTATCCAGGGCAGCCGTGCCCGAGGCGAGGCCCGGCCTGACAGCGACATCGACGTCGTGCTGATCGTGGAGGGGTTGGATGACGATGACCTCGCGGCCTATCGCGCCTTGCTGGCTACCATGCCCCACGGCGATCTTGCCTGCGGGTTCACGGGGTCGCCGGAGCTGCTCGCCGCATGGCCGCGCCACGACGTATTCAACTTGATCCAGGATACGCGCGTCGCGTTCGGCTCCTTCGACTTCATGGATACGGAATTCACCGCCGATGATGCGATGCTATCTGCCAAGGTAGGGGCTTCGGAAATCTACCATGCGATGAGCCATGAGCTCGTCTTCGCCGAAGGCTCGCTCGACGCCATCGTTGCCGTCTGCGTAAAATCGGCCTTCTTCGTCATGCGTGCATTGCACTATGCCAAGACCGGCGAGTATCCGCCGAGCCGCACTGCCATGAGAGAGCTCGCAACGGAGCAAGAGGCGATGTTCCTTGATGCCTACGACAACCCCGATGCCTTCGGAACCGAGGAACTTGCCCACGCGCTTCTCGCCTGGTCGAGCTCTATCGTAAGCCTATAGCGACTCTTTCCCCTCACGAGAGGGGGATCATGTCGAGGCGCAGGGTCTGCTCGACGACCTTCATCAGGTCATCGTCGCTGATGTCGGGCTTGACCTTCACGAGTCCCACCAGGCCAAAGATTGCGACGCAGAACATTTCGTAGACGAGCTCGATCTCTATCTGATGGTATGCGGCGTATTCGGTGGCGATGTGATCGTAGAGAAGTTCCGCCGTTTCCCGAGTTGCCCTTACGTCAAACGCGTCACGCACGCCGAGTTCCTCGAGCACGCGAATCATCGGACGCGGGGTGCCCTCGGCATCGTAGAGCGCGTAGCGGAAGATGCGCACGCACTTCCTGAGCGAGCCCCGGGTGTCTCCGAAGACTCGCTCTTCGTTCCATGCGATGACGCTTTCCACCAGGTCCTCGACATAATCGTCGATGACCGCCTCGATGATGCCGTTCTTGTTTCCAAAATGATAGTAGACGAGCTCGCGGGTCACGTTGGCCTCCTGCGCGATGGCCCTGACCGTGGTAGCTCGTACTCCGTCACGCTCGAAGAGCTTGCGGGCGGCCGTGGCGATGTTGCCGCGCGTTCCCGTGAGCCGGCGTGTCTCATTCAGGTCCTGTCTATGGGGGCGAACATGCGAGGCAGCTTCGCGCGGTGAGCGCTCCCCATATTCGAGGATTGTCGTCATGTTCTCACCTGACCTAAGTTGGCAGACTTCGTCATGTCTTTCACATATTAGGCAAATATGTGAAATCTTATTATACTCCGAGATGATACACTGCGGCTGGTTTCCCACATCTAGCTGGGAAAACACCGAGGTGAGGAGACACGCCATGACGGTTCCTGTTTGGGTCACTCCGATTTCGATGGTGATATACACCATACTCCTGATGTTGTTCACGGAGTTCATGCGTCGTCACTACCGCACCTCCATGTGGTTCTGGGTGGTCTCTCTTGCCACTATCCCGTTCTGGATCATGAACATACCGGCCGATGACTGGTTCCGCTGGGCCAAGAACCTGTCGGTCATACTGCCGCTCATCTATGCCGGAATCGGGCGCATCGCCGCCGTGCAGCAAAAGGACACCCCGTTTTGGCGTCTCATGCGCCAGCGCTGGGTGCGCTGGGTGCTCTACGGCATCGTGTTCTGCAACATCGCCGAGGCGACCTTGCGCGACGTCGAGATGGGTAACTACATGAACGCCCTGGCCGGATTCATCCTGTGTGTCACGATGCCCTTCGGCGACAAGTACTGGAAGTACGACACCGCGCATTACGGCGAGATCATCGCCTACACGGTGCCCATGTGGAACTTCCTCTACACCACGTGGAACGCGTGCTTCGTCTATGCCGAGGGCCACGCGTTCTTTGCCAGCACGTGCTGCATCCTGGCGGCGGCCGAGCTCTATCCCATCATCAAGCGGCAGCCGGAGCTCTATATCACCGGCCGAATCTACACCCTGGGCATACACCTGCTGTTGCGCAGCTGTTTCCCGTTGCTGTTCCCCACCATCATGAACAGCGCGGCCTGGTTCAATCCCGACGTGATGTACTGGTGGGGCATGATCAACGGCATCATCGGCATCCCGTTCGTCTTCTGGTACTGCTACCAGCTGAGCAGCGGAAAGGCCGATGTCACCTTCCGCCGGCGCAAGGCCCGGGAGGAATACCTCATTGGCCGAGAAGAAGGCCTGATAGATGAGTACGGAGACCCGGTGAGCACCGAGGCTGCCATCGTCGTCGACGAGCAGGTGGGCGACAAGCCCGAAGTCTCCAAGTAGGCATCGAGGGAAGGGGAACCACCATGGGGATTCTGTATCAAGCCGCCGATCCCATCTACTGGGCCATCTGGCTGTTCGTCCTGTTCGCGCTCATGGCTTTCAACGAACTGGGACGCGTGAAGCTGTGGGCCGGCCTGGCGCTTTTCGCCATCGTTCCCATCGCGCTGACCATCTTCGTCTGGCCCGAGACCGCAGCGCCCGGTAACGAGTACGGAACCGGCACCTGGTTCAATTGGGTGAAGACCTATTCGGCACTTGCGGGCTGCCTTGGCTTCATCGCCTTGCGCTTCGTCAAGTGGAACGGCAAGGACGGCAAGGTCCACTATCTCTACGAGAAGAAGTGGGCGCTGTGCTTCCCGCCGCTCATCCTCGCCATCAACATCGCCGAGGCCGTCATTCGCGACTTCCAGGTGTTTGGCTTTGCCCTGTGGAGCGGCGGCGTCGTGGAGAACCTCTGGACCATATCCGGCCCGTGGAACATCATGAACGGCATTGCGGGCATCTTGAACATCGTCACGATTTGCGGCTGGTTCGGAATCTTCATCTCGAAGGATTCCTCCAAGGACATGATCTGGCCCGATATGATCTGGCCCTGGATCATCGCGTATGACCTGTGGAACTTCGCCTACACCTACAACTGCATCTCGGATCACTCGGCTTACTGCGGCCTGGCCCTCCTGCTCGCATGCACCATTCCCACCTTCTTCATCAAGCGGGGCGCGTGGTTGCAGCACCGGGCCCAGACGCTTGCGCTGTGGATCATGTTCGTCATGACGGTCCCGCAGTTTGCCGATGTGCTGGCACCCATTCCCACCACGCACAATCCCACCGCGTTCTTCGTGGTGAGCCTCATCGCGCTGGCGGCAAACGTCGCCGTGGCCGTCTACCAGCTCTATCGCATCCGCAAGTTCAAGCTCAATCCGCTCAAGGACGAGATCTACAAGGGCACCAAGCCCTACGAGCGCGTGGTCGAGGAGAATCGCTAATGATCTAGCCCGTGGCGGGGTTGTCGATGCGCCACTCCTCCACGGTCTTCTGCAGCTTCTTGCGATAGCAGGACTGCGCCGTGTACAGCACCGCGCACGGGTTGTTGCCGGCGAGGAAGTCCTTTGTCGCGAAGGTGGTGACGGGCGCGTCGGAGTACTTGCAGAAGAGGGCGTCGTGACCCACGCATATGCCCATGAGGATGTTCAGATCCGTCTTGGCTTCGTTGAGCAGGAGCGCCTGCATGATGGGATTGCAAACGACGCCACCTTCGCCGCCCTTGGCAGGCGGCTCGAGATCCAGGTCCGCGCGCCGATTGCTCTCGAGCTTGCAGCCGACCGTCTCGACACGGAACCCCGCCTGCTCAAGCAGCTTGGCCAGCGTGCGCGTCTCGCGCAGCATGATGGTGCATGAGGCTATGCCGATGTGCCGTGCTCCGATGAGGTTCGCGAACTTGATGGTGTCTTGCACGCGTGTCGAGTTCGCGGTGTCCTCGCTGACCTTTGCGGCAGCTTCCATGATCGCATGGTTCTCGGGCAGGGCATACAGGCGGTGCGCTTCGTCATGCAACTCGGGCGAGACCGCGGCCTGCGCGCAAAAGCTCGGCTCCTCGCGCTCGGTATATTCGCATGCGGTGGTTCCGCAGCTCATGCATGTGAGCTTCGATTCCATGGTGTCTCCTATGTGGTTTGACAGGCGCTTATGAACGCATATGCATATGTTGCGAGGCTCTATGCGAGCTGGCTTCCCGCCTCGGGGCCAGCTGCCATCTGGTACACCGCGTCCACGTGGATGAAACAGCCGCCCTTGGCCTTGATGGGCAGGCCCATGGACGCGAACTTCGCGTCCACCATCTCCTTTTGCACGGCAAAATCATCGCCGTCGTTGACGTAGCGCGCCGTGCCGTGAATCTGGAAGGCGTCGTGGCCGGTCCAGAACGCGACGGCGACCTTCTGGTTTTCCTGCAGGTTGGCGAGCGTCTTCTTGAAGAACTGGTCCGAGATGTACACGGTCTCGTCGTCGATGACGGTCTTCATGCCGATGGCGGCGCCGTTAGGTGCTCCGTCGGCGGATGCGGTGCACAGCACCATGTTCTCGGCGGTCTCGAACAGCTCGCGTGCGTTTTGGGGAAGCTTTGCCATGGTCGGTCCCTTCTCGCGATGTGCGTTGTGGATAGTATACGCCTCGGGAAGAAGGGGCCTTACCACTTGTTATTTCATTATTTTCATGTACATGCTGTACACGAAATTATAAATTTTCATGTACAATATGTACACGAAATTGAGAATTGGAGCAAACTCGAGCAGACGTGATTCAGGGGCTGATTTTATGGAATATATGCGTCGCAAGCTTGAAACGGACATAGCGAGCTGGGCCTCTTCTGCCCGTATGCAGCCCCTTCTTATCCAGGGCGCGCGCCGCGTAGGAAAGACGGTGCTCGCAGAGCGCATGGGCGAGGAGTGCTTCGCCGACGGTTTCGTGAAGCTTGATTTCCAAACGGACCTCTCGAGGGCTCAGGCGATTTTTGATTGGCCAACTGATGACGTGGACGGAATAGTCAGGCGCGTTTCCGAGTACAAGGGCATGCCCATTCTTCCGGAAAAGACGCTTATCATTCTTGACGAGGTCCAGCTGTGCGAGCAGGCGCTCAATGCCCTCAGGTTTTTCGAGGGAACACGTTGGCGCATCCTTGCTACAGGGAGCCTGCTCGGAGTAACCACCAAGCGGAGGAGCCTGCCTTTTCCTTCTGGAGTGCGTCAACTCGAGCTTCATCCACTCGACTTCGAGGAATACCTTTGGGCCTTGGACGAAGGCACCATGGCTTGCGACATACGCGCGCATGCTGAAACGGGCGAACCATACGTTCGACATGACCAAGCCCTTGACCTGTATCATAAATACCTGGTGCTCGGAGGAATGCCCCGAGTGCTTGATGCCTATCGCCATGAAGGTGGGTTTTCGGCGGCCGGTGAGGTGCAAGCTGAAATAGATGCCACCTACACGGCGGATATGACTGATCCCGAAAACGGCATAAGCGGCATTTCGGCAAAGCGGATTTGGGACAGTCTTCCCAAGCAGCTCCTTCGTGCGTCGACGAAAAAGTTCAAGTATTCCGAGGTGATACGCGGAGGGCGCCGAGAGCGCCTCCTAGAGCCCCTTGAATGGCTTGCTGCAGCTGGCGTGATTTCGATAAATGACTTGACGTGCGACGATCGTGCTCCGCTGGCTCCATACAATGACGAGGACGGGAGCTACTTCAAGGTGTATGTGGCCGATACAGGCATCATGTTCCATAAGTTCGGAATCGATCCGGTGGTGTTTCTTGACGACGGGAGGAGGGCGATCCTCGCTTCCGACTTCCGCGGAGCGCTTGCCGAGAACTACGTCATGCAGGCGTTGCAGGCAAACGGGCTGAAGACGTTTTATTGGATGCCAAACGATAAGGTGGGAAACGGAGAGGTAGACTTCGTCTTTCAGAACCGCATGGCGCAGGTCATTCCCGTCGAGGTTAAGTCGTCGCGAAATGTCAAGGCAAAGAGCTTGATGAAGCTTATGAGAGAGGGCAACGCGCCCTATGCAGTCAGGCTTTCGGAGGCAAATTTCGGGACAAGCTCTATTGAAGGGGCCGATGGCGAGGTGCTATTGCGCGATCTCCCGTTGTATGCAGCGTTTTGCGTTGGCTCAGAAGCGGCGGAGGAAACTCGTACGGGATGAGGACTGGAAATTTCCGGGTGCCATCGGATGGATGTGGGGGATGAAACGCGGACGCCGTCTTCCTGACGGCGTCCGACCTTGTCCTTTGGAGCAGGCGACGGGGTTCGAACCCGCGAATACTGGCTTGGGAAGCTCCTGTTCTACCATTGAACTACGCCCGCAGTGCCGGCCTATTATACTCTTCCCTATCCGCATCGCCACGGGCATTTCAGCAAATCCCCATGGGTCGCACCCTAAGCGGCCTCCCTCAGGAAGTTCATGTAGCGCGCGCCGATGCCTATTCCGGTATTCGGCACGTACCCGGCGTAGAGGTCAAGCGTGTAGGCGGAGCTGGCGTGCCCCATGAACACCGACACCGTCTTGATGTTCTCGCCGTTGGCGAGGTTCAACGTCGCGAAGGTGTGTCGGAGGGCGTAGGGGCGTACTCCCTCGAACCCGGCGTCGGCCGCGAACCTCAGCCAGTCGCGGTGTCACGATTGGTAGGTTTGGGGGATCATCTCGGGGCCACATACCAGCATGCTCATGGACGGCTTGAAACCGAGTTCCTTCATCAGGTTCGACTTGAGCTCTATCCATTGCCTCAGAACCTCTGCCGTGTACTCATCGACGGGAACGCTGCGCTTCGACGCGTCGGATTTGGGGTACTCCCTTATCTCCTTGCCGTCGCAGTCTCGCGCCTGGCGCCCCGAGACGCCCCTATCCAAGGAAGTCTGCATCGTGGTGACCTAACAACTCCGACATGGTGCTCAGCTGCCGTTTGAAGCGCGGGGATCGCCTCCACTTCTCAGTCCAGATGAGAATGGAATTGGGTCGTAGTGTTACCATCCCGTCGGCCTCCATCTTCTTGAGCGCTCGCGACACGTTGGCACGCTCCGCGTGAATGATGGTGCCTACTGTCTCATGGGTCATGGCAAGCTCCAGCGCGCCTTCCTGGTCTCCGTGCATGCGCCAAAGGCACATGGCGAACAGTCGCTCGATGCGATTGGCGATGCGCGTTCCCTGCAAGATCCACGATTGGCGCACGTAATTGGTGGTGTTGTTGGAAGTTCCCGCCAACACATCGACAAGCAGCCTTGCATCATGTCTGATGACATCCATATAGGCACGCTCGGGAATGACGCAGACCTCCAGGTCCGTAGCCGCAAAGATGTAGTCGCCAGCATCGGCGCCAAGGTAGGCCCCGGTTTCACCAATGGTGTCTCCAACCCCCAGCACGCAGCTCACAAGCTTGTCGCCATTTTCCTGGAGAAGATACGAAATCGCCAGCCCTCGCATGATGACCATCACGTAATTCGTTACCCCACGCTCGATGATCTGCCCTCGCAAATAGTTCTTTGTGAGCACACCCGTAATTACGGGGCCCTCATGCAGTCTGCTGCATATATGCCGGAAATGGCACTTTCTCTGGAGCTTGCAATACGCTGGCTTGCCGCCTGCAGCGCCGTTGTCCCCCGAATCGCCCTTCGTACCCATAGCCCCTCCATCTATTTATGAGCTGCGAAACATTATAATCTCCTGCACTTACTCCAACGCCTGCCAGCCAGCTCAAGCGAGTGTGTTAGGTAACACATTCACGTGTCTTTTACCATGTGAACGTGTCTCTAATCACTGAAAAAGTCCCCCGAACCCACTAATCTGGCAGCCATGATCGATCATGAAGGTACCACTATCGTGGCTTAGGTTCGCGCGCTTCCTCATGGGTTTCCAGACACCCCATGTCCCTTGCGCGTGTGCAACCCCAAGCCACTTCTCCAAAGAAGATAGGGGGATTCTAAATGACTGATCAATATGCACCGCTCGAAGGGCAGCTCGAAGAAGTCAAGTGCAAACTCCTTGCCCGCCACGAAGGTGAGACCATCGAGTTTTCCACCTGCCCCAACAACGGATGCTTTGACATGTGCGTGCTCAAGCAGCATGTCAAGAACGGCAAGGTCGTTTCCATCGAGACCGACGATAGCATTCACAAGGGCATGGGACGCGAGGATAAGTACTGTCCTTGGGAGGACATACAGCTGGGCATGTATCAAAAGCGTGCCTGCGTACGCGGCCGCGGCCAGCGTTCCGACGCCTATTCGCCGACGCGCCTGCTCTATCCCATGAAGCGCAAGGGCCCCAAGCCATCCTGGGACTTCGAGCGCATCAGCTGGGACGAGGCACTAGACGAAATCGCCAACAAATACATGGAGACCCGCGAGAAGTATGGCCCCTTGAGCGTCTATTCCGATGGCATGCAGGGCCAAACCTGGGATCCGTTTGGCGAGTACATGGGCGGCGCCATCGCCCTGTGGGGCGAGGACTCCTTCGAGCCCACCAACACCGCCGACATGCTCACCTACAACATCCAGAACACCCTTTGCTTCGGCATTGACGGCCTGTCCGAAAACCAGACCTTCTTCGACGCCAAGGCAATCATTCTCATCGGCTTCGATGCGGCAATCAACTATCCCGAGACGGTCTACTACCTGCTGCTGGCCAAGGAAAAGGGCGTGCCCATCATCACCATCGACCCACGCTACACCTGGACTGCCGAGGCCATCGGCACCCAGCACATCTTCATCCGCCCGGGCACCGACCTTGCCCTGCTCGAGGCCATGGCCTATGTGCTCTTCAGCGAGGAGCTCTACGACAAGGAATTCTGCGATCAGTGGGTCGAGCCTGAGGGCTTCGAGCTCTATCGCGCCTACATCACCGGCATCGCCGATGGCGAGATTCCCAAGACGCCCGAATGGGCCGAGGGCATCACCGGCATTCCCGCCGAGACTATCTACGATCTCGCCCGCTTCTATGGAGAAGCCAAACCCTGCTACATCCGCATGGTTTGGGCAGCAGCTCGGCAGGTCTACGGCAAACAGGCGGCTCGTGGCCTCAACTATCTGCAGGCCCTTGGCGGCAACATCGGCCACAACGGCTGCGCAGGCTCCGGTGTCGGCTTCTCCGGCGCCGAGCACATCATGACACCCTTTGCCTTCATGCCGCAGTTCATGGGCGAGACCGGGCCCACCACCCCGGCTACCGTCTGTATGGAGGCCGAAATGTGGCATCGCGCCATACTCCTTCGCCAGAAGGTCGACGCTGGTGAGATGGACCTCGAGGATTACAAAGCCGAGATCGGCTGCCCCAAGAACACTGAGGCGCCGAACATCCACATGATGCTTTGCATCAACTCCAACCGCAATCACCTCTCGGGCTGGTACGGCTGCAACGAACGTCGCGAGGCCATGCTCGCCGTGGATTACATCGCCTTTGCCCACTACAATCTCAGGCACCCGAGCATTCCCTATGCCGACATCGTCCTTCCCATTTCGAGTCCGTTCATCGAGGGCGTGAACCAAATCCCCTCCTCGCCTCATATGGGAAGCTACACCATCGGCATTAACACGGGCACCCAAAACGCCATGATGTATGGCCGTGGTGGCGGCGACCTTCCTGGCGAGACGCGCCCCATGGGTTGGATCATCAAGCAGATTGCCGATCGCATGGGTATTGGCGACAAGATCATGCCCGTCATGGAAAGCGTCGGCTGGGAACAATGGGCCGACAAGACCGAAGAAGTCGCCCATGACGTGTACGACTTCTGGAAGAACATACCCGCGCCCGACGGCCAGATGATGCCCGACGTTCCCGAATGGGAGGAGTTCAGGAAGTATCCCATCTACCGCCGCCCTATGGATAGCGGCTATCATGTCTTTGCCCGCGCCCAGATAGAAGGCGGTGCGCCCTTCCCGACCCAGTCCGGCAAGATCGAGTTCTATAGCAAGTGGGTTGCGGAAAACGACCTTACTGTCGCACCCTATCCCGATGCGGGCCAGAAGTGCTTTGGCAAGGGCAATCTGCCGCCCATGGCCAAGTACAAGCACACCCCTGAGGGCATGATGTCGCCAAAGACCTTGGACTATCCGCTCTACATGGTCACGCCGCATTCCTTCTATCGCCACCACTGCGCCTACGACCACAGCCTCTGGTACCGCGACGAATTCCGCAACTCCGTGTGGATGAGCGTCTCGGACGCCAAGGCCCGTGGCATTAAGGATGGCGATAAGGTGCATGTGCACTCCACCGTGGGCGAATGTCTTCTCACTGCCTATGTCACGAGCCGCATGACCCCCGGCGTCTGCTGCATCATCTTTGGCCGCTGGTACGAGCCGAGCGGCATCAAGACCGAGCTCATGCCCGGCGGCATCGATACGCGCGGCGACTGTAACTTCCTCATCCCGTCAGACTTCTACGATGACGTGCTCGGCGCTGACCTCAATAACGCGCTCGTTCAAATCGAGCTGGCAGAAGACTACCTCAAGCTCGACAAGCTCATGGAGGTGAAGTAACCATGACCCAGTACGCATTCTTCTTTGACCAGAGCCGTTGCACAAATTGCCATGCCTGCGCCGTGGCCTGCAAGGACTGGAACTATGGAGAGGAAATCGAGTCCACCAACGTTAAATGGCTGCGCATGATGCAGTGGGAAAAGGGCGTCTATCCGGAAGTCGAGATGCACACGCTCATGGCCACCTGCTACCACTGTGAAAAGCCCATTTGCGTGGATTCCTGTCCCAACCATGCGCTCTTCAAGGAAGACGAGTTCGGCGCCGTCCTGCTCGATTCCGACAAGTGCAAGGGCACCCGTCAATGCTGGGTTGCCTGCCCTTATGGCGCTCCCCAATACGAGGATAACGCCCCTGGCACGCCCATGAGCAAGTGCACGATGTGTTATGACAGGCTCGTGGAGGGCGAACTGCCCATCTGCGTGGCCGCATGCCCCCAGCGCGCGCTCGACTTTGGCCCCATCGAGGAGATGCGGGAGCGCTATGGCGATCTCGCGGCCCTCGAGGACATGCCCTCACCCGACACAGTGCAGCCCGCCGTCGTTTTCAAGCCGAGGACGACCAAGCAAAAGCACGTGAAGTATGACCCGTCCAAAGTTCTTGACATCATGGGGATCCGCGCCGACACGGGCTTCCCTGACATCTACGAAAAGCACGAGGATGTCACGCAGGTTTGGGATGGCCTCGTTGGCTATGACAAGCTCGTCATGAAAGCGGCAAGTGTGGAGGAGACGCTTGCCCGCTCAAAGAACGAAGACGGCTGATACCCCTTTTCCGTGGATGGGCCGGCCTCTAGCAGCCCCCGCTGTCGGCCCATTCGCTTCTCTCATGCTACCAAGGGCGTGGCGTGCATCACGCGAAGCGTGACACCAAGATGCGTCCTTGACCCCCAACTCCAAGGAGGGAATCATTATGGCTATTCACTCTGGGCATACGTCCATTTGCGTATCCGACATGGGCCGCGCGCTCGATTTCTACTGCGGCGTCTTGGGCCTGAAGATGTCAAAGGATTACGGAACCACGCCTGCCGATGGCCTAACGCGCGTTTCGGGTTCCACCATGACTTTCAACTTGCTTGAAGACTCCGAGGGAAACCAATGCGTCGAGCTCTTCCAGTTCGAAAACATCCGCCAGCGCAAGTTCGATGGCACCTCGCGTCATGAGGACTTCTGGTCGAGCCATGTCTGCTTCCTCTTCGATCCGGAAAGCATCGATGAGGTCTACCAGCGCATCGTGGATTCGGGGGCGGGTATCGACATACCCCTTTCCGACATGGACGGCGGCAAGTTCGCCTATGTCTATGACCCTGACGGTTACATGGTTGAGCTCGTCACCTGGTATAACGGCCGCGCGGAATAGGCCCGCTTCGGGCGAACATCGTCTCCTGACATCGCTCGTGTTTGTACAGGCCGAGCTTTGCTCGGCTCGCCTTCAGAAAGGATACAGCAATGTCTTATGCAATCGTTACCGGCGCAAGCCGTGGCCTTGGCGCCGGAATGGCAAAGAAACTGGCCCAAATGGGCTACGATGTCGTCGTTAACTACACCTCCGAGTCAAGCGCCGAGAAGGCCCAAACCGTCGCAGATGATATTATCGGCGTCTACAATAAGAAGGCTCTTGTGGTCAAGGCCGACATGTCTACCCTCGAAGGCTGCGAGCAGTTGGTTTATGAGTCGCGCGAGCATTTCGGCGACGACATTGCAGTGCTTATCAACAATGCCGGCATCTCCCAGACTCAGGATTTCCTTGACACCTCGCTCGAGCGCATTAAGTTCATTGTCGACACCAACCTCATGAGCGTGCTCTACATGAGCCGCCTAGTCTATCCCCTCATGGTGGATAAGGGCAAAGGTTGCGTCATCGACATCGCCTCCACCGGCGGCATCAACGGCTGCCAGGGACAAATCGTTTACACGGCCACCAAGGCGGGCATCATCGGCCTGGTCAAGGGCTTCACGGCCGAGTTCGCGCATTTGGGCATACGCACTAACGCCATCGCCCCCGGCCTCACCGAAACCGACATTATCCGTGGCCTGGGCGAAGAGGCCATCGAGTACTGCAAGAACACCAACCCCATGCGCGACAACGGCACCGTTGATGATATCGTCGATGCCATGGAATACCTGGTGAAGACGCGCTTCGTGTGCGGTCAGACCATCGTTGTCGATGGCGGCGGATCGGTGGTTGCCTGATGGATACGACCGTCGATGCAAAGGCGAGGCAGTCAAAGTCACGCGCCAACAAGGTTCTCATTGGCTGCATACTGCTCATTGCCGTCGAATATGGCACGCTCAACATACTGTCGCTCTACATTGAGCCCATCTGCACGACACTGGGGGTGGACGCGACGGCCGTCTCGTTCATGTTCACAATCACGAACATCGTGAGCGTTGCTTCGGGTTTCCTCGTCGCCCTGCTCATCGAGAAGGTGAACCCGCGCCTCATCATGTTTACGGGCGTCATCTGCTTCATGCTCTTCTTCGGCATCCTCTACGTGGCCACGAGCATCGTCATGATCTACGTGGGCGCCGTATTCTATGGCGTGAGCCAGGTGTTCGTTGGTTTTGCCGTGACCCAGCCGCTCATTAGCTGGTGGCATGCCAAAAACGTCGGCATGAAGATGAGCTCCCTCTCTCTTGCCATGTCCGTGGGCGCGCTCATCATGGCGCCTACCATCGGTAGCGCGCTTCCCGCCTTGGGCATGCCGGGAACGGTGCTTGTCAACGGCGGCGTCCTGGGCGTGCTCATGCTCATCGCCGTAGCCTTTCTCATCTCGGGCAAACCCGAGACCTATGGCCTCAAGCCATACGGCTACGAGGAGGCCCAAGAAGAGGTCGCCCAAGAGGAGCTCGCCGGGGAAGCATCGGTTGCAAGCGGCCTCACCTTCAAGCAGTGCCTCAAGACCTATCCCTTCTGGGCCATACTCTTTGTGCCCTTCCTGCTCTACATCCCGGGCAATGGCTTCGTCACTAACGAGGCCGTGATTTTTCAGTCCTGCGGCTTCGATTCTGGCGGAGTGAGCATGCTCATGTCCGTCTATAGCGGGTGCATGATCGTCTGGGTGCTTCTCTACGGATTCTTGAGCGACCATATCGGGCCAGCCAAGGCAAGCATCATCTATGCCATCGGCGGTATCGTATGCCTGCTGGGATTCGTCATCCTCGGCGGTCAGGCTGGAGCCATCTTCCTAGCCGTCACTATCGGCATCATCAACTCCTTCAGCGGCATGATTGCGGCCATCATGTTCGGCAAGCTCTTTGGTACCCGCGCTGTTGGAACGCTCATAGCTGTCGGCAATATCGTGGGTGGCGTGGCTGCGGCAGTCGCCCCTCCCATTGCGAGCTTCATCAACGCGGCGACGGGCAGCTTTACGGCATTTATGGTGCTTTCTGCCGTTATAGTTGTCGTGGTGCTTTTCTTGCTCGTTACGGCGACGTCCAAGAGGCAAGTAGCCAGGATTCAGGCGCTTGAGGCCTCAGGGGAGTAAGGGCAGGGGTTCCGGGCAACGGATGTCTGCGGCATTGCTCGTCTCGTGCTGGAGCCGAGCATTGCTCGGCCCGCCGCAACCAAGTTACGAAAGGCCATGGTCATGACCATTGATGAAACGGACAAGGAGGCATCCGCCTACGCCCTCGAGTTGTTCGCCCAGCACCCCGAGCCCACAGGTCGGCTGCTATTCGTCTTGAACGGGCTTCAGGAGCGCTTTCGCTACCTTCCCGCCAGCGCCTGCGAGGTTATTGCCAGCGAGCTCGGGCTCGAAGACTCCGACGTTCGCGCCTTCGCCAGCGCCTTTCGCAACTACTCGCTCGATCCCGTGGGCCGCGTCGTAGTGGAGGTATGCGATGGCGCGGCCTGCCATGCCGCCGGTGCCGAAAAGCTCATCGCCAAATTGGAGGGCCAGCTTGGCATCAAGTGCGGCACCACAAGCGATGATGGCCTCTTCACACTGCGCACGGTGCGCTGTGTGGGATCATGCTCGGCGGCTCCCATCACAGTCATAGAAGGCGACGTCCGCGGTCACATGCGCATCTCCCAGATGGGCGACCTAATCTCGCAGATTAAGGGGCTTGCCAATGAATAGTGAAGCACTCGAGAGCTTGCGTCGGTGCGGTAAGGCCCAGCTGGGCACGTACCCCCGCATAACGGTGGGCCTCGGCACCTGCGGTAACGCTGCCGGAGCCCAGAAGGTCTACGACGCTTTCCAGGAGACCCTTGCCGGCGCTATAGCCGAAGGCCGCGTGCGCTTGGACGGCGTCGGCTGCCGAGGCGCCTGCTGGGCCGAGCCTCTCGTTGAGGTGCAGATGGGAGACGGGCGCAGCTATGTCTTTGCCAACGTGACCGAGGGCCGCGCCCCCATCATCGCCAAGCAGGTTCTGGCAGGCAAGCTCAACGCCCGCCGCTGCATCGGTTACTACCAGTGCGGCGCAGATTCCGAAGATGTTTCCTCTCCCTTGCTTGCACAGGTTGAGGACCTCGCATCGGGCCAGAGTCGTTACTTGATGGGCCCTTGCGGCTACCTTGACCCGCTCTCCTTGGAGCAATATGCCGCGATCGGAGGATTGCGCGCCCTTCAGGCGACGCTATCTAAAGGCGGTGCCGAAGAGGTTCTTCTCAAGCTGGGAGAGGCGGGCCTGCGTGGGCGCGGAGGCGCAGGCTTTCCCACGGCTCAGAAGTGGCGTGCCGCGGCAGACTCCGACGACCCCGTGCGCTATGTCATCGTCAACGGCGACGAAGGCGATCCTGGAGCCTATATGGACCGCACACTCATGGAATCGGCCCCTTACCAGGTGCTTGAGGGTGCGCTTCTCGCTGCCGTAGGCATTGGCGCCCACGAGGTCATCGTTTTCGTGCGAAGCGAGTACAAGCAGGCCTGCACGACCCTCGAGCGCGCCGTCCAGGTGCTGCGCGAGAACGGGGTCATCGGGCCAAACGCTCTTGGCAGCGGCTACGGGCTCGACGTCTTTGTCGAGAAAAGCGCCGGATCTTTTGTGTGCGGGGAGGAGACGGCGCTCATCGCTGCGTTTGAAGGTCGCATACCTCGACCCTCGAAAAAGCCGCCCTATCCCGCGGAGCGTGGCCTGTTCGGGCATCCCACAGTCATCGACAACGTCGAGACTCTCGCCAACGCACCCCTCATCGTTGCCGGCGGCGTTGGGTCCTTTCGCAGCCATGGCACGGTCCTGTGCCCGGGTACCAAGACCATCTGCCTCACCGGTGCCGTCAATCGAACGGGCGTGGTCGAAGTTGACATGGGCACGCCGCTGTCCCACGTGGTCTGCGAGCTTGGTGGTGTCGACGAGGCCAGCGTCAAGGCGGTGCAGCTCGGAGGTCCTTCCGGGGCTTTCATCGCCCAAGGCGAACTCGGCATGCCCCTCGACTTCGAGAGCATCGCCCAGGAGGGTACCATCATGGGCTCTGGAGGCGCGCTTGTCATCGGGCAGGGCGATTGCGTCGTTGACCTCACCCGCTACCTCATGGAGTTTTGCGCCGAGGAGTCCTGCGGACGTTGCAAGCCTTGCGCCGGTGGGACAAGGGAGTGCGCTCGCATTTTGGAGCGCCTGTGTGACGGCCAGGGGCATCCGGAGGATCTGGATGGGCTTGAGGATTTGGGGAACGCAATGATGCGCGGCTCTCTTTGCGGTTTGGGCAAGTCCGCCTCAGGACCGTTGCTCAGCGCGATCGCGCAATTTCGCCCTGAGTTCGAGGCCCATATTGAGGGTACGTGCCCCAGCGCCGTATGCCGCAGCCTGGTGCAGCTCGTCATCGTGCCCGAAAAGTGCCAAGGCGAGCGCTGCTGCCTGGGGACCTGCCCCGGAAACGCCGTCAAAGGCAAGTTCGGCAAGCCTGGCACCATCGACCCGCGCCTGTGCGAGAAGTGCTTCACTTGCATCGACGCCTGCCCCTACGACGCCATAAAGGTGCTTCCCAGCTGAATGTGTCAAGTTGTGTCAAGTCACCGTATGGCGGGCTCAGGCGAGCATTGGCAATCGTCACCTTATGGCTAAATCGTCCGCACCCCCATAGCTATAGTTCTGACATGGCAAAAATCGACATCACGCGCGAAGCTTGACTAGCGCGAAGGCAGTCGGCTGATGGCTGCATTATCACGCTTTTGGTTCTCGTTATATGGCGCAACAATACCAATTATGGTATGGTTCTGCCATGAGCTATTACGACGACATATACGAGATTGCCGTAGATAACCACGGGTACGTCTCCACGGAAACGGCCTCAAGGGTCGGGGTCCCGGCTGTAGAGCTCGCGAAGCTGGCTCACAGGGGAAGGCTGGAGAACATCTCTCGGGGGCTCTACCGCCTTACCCGGTTCGTCCCTACCGAGAACGGCTCTTATGCGGAAGCTGTGGCGAGACTTGGAGGCGACGCGTACCTATTCGGCGAGTCCGTCATAGCCATGCTCGGACTCGCTCCGACAAACCCGAGCTACATCTGCGTGGCGACCCCCCATCGCACTAGGCGCAAGCTTCCAGCCTATATAAGGGTGAAGAAGCCAGGGAAAGGCGACACGGTCACCTCATATGACGGAATCCCGAGCCAGGATGTCGCGACGGCCGTTCGAAGCGCAAAGGCGACGATGATGGACGAGCGACTGCGAGATGCCGTGGAGGAGGCGAGATGCCAGGGGTATCTCAGGCGCGATGATTACGAGAGCCTCAAGAAAGACATGGGATGGGAATGAAGTGACCAAACAGTCAGCGCAACCTCGACATGGCGATCCGCCGCCTCGGCGCAGGTGAGAAAGCCTTCCTTTCGAACCGGAGCATCATCGCAAACGCGATCGTCGGACAGCTGATGGCCGGAGCCGTGGTGAAAGGCGGCTCGTCCCTGAAGATACGCTTCGGGAACGCGGCAACGAGAGCGACCACCGACTTCGATGCCGCGAGGTCTGTCGGCGAATACGAGTTCGAGGAAGGGTTCGCGAAAGTTTGGCAACAGGATGGGAGGGCTTCACGGGCCGACTTGTCGAGCTGCCGAAGGCGCATCCGGAAGGCGTCCCAGAGCCGTACGTCATGCAGCCCTACGCAGTCAAGCTGAGCTATCTGGGAAGACCGTGGTGCACCGTCGACCTGGAGCTGGGCTACAACGAGCTCGGAGATGCCGACCACGCCGATATGGTGGTTCCCGCCGATGCGAACGAACTGCTTGCCGCGATGGGGCTTCCGGAGTTCGGACCGATTCCGCTCATGGCCCTTCATTACCAGATTGCCCAGAAGCTCCATGGCGCATCGGAGCCGGGAAGCCAAAGGGCTCATGACTTGGTCGACCTTCAGATCATGGTCGAAAACGGCGAAATAGAACTTCGCGCGACAAGAAATACGTGCATCCGCCTGTTTTCATATCGGCGCATGCAAGCGTGGCCTCCTGAGTTCCATCTTTTTGCGAAGAAGGGCAGGGGCGTGATGATGCATGGCGGCAAAGACGATTGGCTCTGCAGGAAAGCTTTGAGAATATAGTCGCAGATTCGAAAACCTTCGGGTTTTACAAGGGCCGATCTCGCGGGATTGGCCCTAGTTTTACCCAGCCCTCTTTTACGATCCTCCATCAGGCGCATCCCCTTTCGAACTGCATGAAAGCCGGACGAACCGCTTCATTGCGCATGTGCTCCAGCTCCGATGCGTTGGCGGAGAGCACCTCGCACATCTTCACGTAGCGCCCGTAGCGCTCCTCGCATGCGGCCCAGTAGCGCTGGCAGGAGGCGTCCTCGGCGCATCTCTCCAGCACCTCGAACTCGGGCGGGCGACTGCCGTCCATGTAGAGCTGCGACCTGATGACGCTGCGCCTCGTCTGCACCTTGCGCCAGAGCTTCGCGAAGCCGGGGTCGACCTGGGCGAGGCCGGGCATGTCCAGGGGCTCCCCGTCGGCCCCCAGGATGTCGGGCGCTATGGGCTCGTCGGCCCAGGCGGCCAGCCCGTCGTCGCATTCGAGCCAGCGCGGAAGGTTCTTCGCGAGGCGGTTGTCGTCGCCGTTCCTGATCCAGTAGTCCTTGGCGTAGGCCGCATACGCGTCGATGATCTGCTCCGGCTCGAAGCCCGATGCCACCCTGGCCTTCCAGACCTTCAGGCAGTCCCGCTTGAACTTGAGCGACGTGAGCGGCTTGAGCGACAGGGCGCACAGCCGCTCGAACGGCTCCGGGAACTCGCCCTTCCGGTACTCCCTGAAATCCCCTGCGCCCTTCTCCCCCGGCCTGTCGGCTGGCTCCGAGTCGCAAGAGAGGGGTTCTTTTAGTTCTTTATCGCCTTTGGGCGATTTATCGGATGAGTAATTTATAGGTGCCGGTTTCCCAGATGTGGGTTTTCCAGATACGGGTTTTCCCGTTCTGGTTCTGAGTTGGGACGACTTGCCGGTTTCGTCCGTTTCGCAGGTTTCGCCCTCGCGTTCCTCGGCTTTCGCAGAGTCGTTATCGTGAGGGGCTTCCGGTGACGTTTGGGAATGCTCGAACTCCGACAGCACGGCGAACCCGTCAGCCTTCAGCTCCGCGCACACGTCATCGTGCATCGCCGGGTCGTCGAGGGTTACCCAGGTGGCCTCCTCGGCCTTCAGGAAGCGGCCGTTCTCGCTGCGCTTGCGGGCGCGGATGATGTAGCCCGCCGCCTCGAGCTCCTTGATGCCGGCGGTCACCGCGTCCGCGCCGTCGCGCACGAGCGAGGCGAACCCCTTGATGGTGAACACCCACTCGGGGTTGCCCTCAAGCGAGCGTATCTGGCAGTAGATGCCCTTGGCCTTCGCCGAGAGGCCGTGGTCGAAGAAGATGGTGTTCTCGACGTGCGTGAAGGAGCCCTTGCCCCTGTGCATAACGTTGCCCATCACGCACCGCCCCGTCCGTCGCGGCG
The DNA here is from genome assembly GCA_003149935.1 of Coriobacteriia bacterium. Taxonomy (NCBI): domain Bacteria; kingdom Bacillati; phylum Actinomycetota; class Coriobacteriia; species Coriobacteriia bacterium. The sequence goes on from QAMH01000007.1 coordinate 131,619, forward strand.
AGCCTCCGCCTGCTCCAAGAGCTCAAGCGCCCGGATGATGCGCCCTTCTATCTCGTCCCTGGTGGCAGTGGGGCGGAAGAAGCGGGCTATGCTCTTGCGCGGTATCTTGAACTGCTCGACCTGGTTGGGCTTCTCCTCCTCCATGATGGAGCGGATCAGCGCCGGTGTGAGCGAGCCCTCCTTCGAGTAGCGCTTCAGCTTGATGGCCTGGGCGTGCGAGGGCGTTGCCGCCTGCGCCCCGATGGCGTCCAGCAGGTGCTCCTGCTCGCTCTGGGAGAGATGGCTTACCTCCACAGCGGGGAGCATCTTCATGCGCCCCTCGTCCACGAGGGCAAGAAGACCTGGAATAAGGAAGGTCAACCGTATGAAGCGTTGAATCCTGTCCTTACTCACGCCGAGCTCTTCGGCCAAAATGTCACGCGACCTCCTGCCGTCTGACTTGTGCGCAAGTTGCGCACAAGTCAGGTCGGTGCGCTGCCCCTGGCGCTTCATCGCCTCAAGCCGCATCGAGTACGCGAACGCCCGCTCGCTCGGCAGGATGGTCTCCCTCTGGAGGTTCGAGTCCACCATGGCGATTGTGGCCTCGTCGTCGGTCAAGCTGCGCACGATGCACGGCGCGCTCTCCAACCCCGCCAGCTCCGCCGCACGCGCGCGCCTGTGCCCGCTCACCAGCTCGTAGCGCTCGGGGCCCGAAGGCCGCACCGTGAGCGGCACCAGCACCCCGTTCTCGGCGATGCTCTCCGCGAGCCGCTCCATCTCCTCGTCGTCGCGCACCTAGAAGGGATGGCCCGGGAACGGGTCGATGAGCGAGAGCGGTATGTCGGCCACGCCTGCGAGGGCGGAGCCGTCGCGCTCCTCCTGCGACGTGAACAGCTCGTCCACGCCGGGCAGCGTTATGGGAACCTTCCTCCTAGCCACGGGCGATCACCTCCTCTGCGAGGCGTTCGAAGGCGCGCGCCGCCTTTCCGCGCCCGTCGTAGGAGAAGATGCTCGTCCCCACGGCGGGAGCCTCGGCAGCGGACACCGCCCGGGGGATGACCGTCTCGAACACGCGGTAGGTCTCCCCGTACTGCTCGCGGATGGCCCCCTCGACCTCGCGGGCCAGGTTGTTGCGGCTGTCGGAGAGCGTGATGAGTATGCCCTCAACGGTTAGCGACGGGTTGATCTGGCGTCGCACGCGCCCGACGGTCTTCAAGAGCGCCGTCATGGCGGAGGCGGGAAGGTACTCGGCCGACACCGGCACGAGCACGCTGTCCGCGGCGACGAGGGCGTTCACCGGGATTATCCCGAGCGTCGGCGCGCAGTCGATGAGTATGAAGTCGTAGTCCGCCTTGAGGGGCGAGAGCCACACGTTCATCAGCTGCTCGCGCGACATCGCCATGAGGATGGGCATCTCCATCCCGGCGAGCTCGATGTTCGCGGGCATGAGGTCGATGCCCTCCTTGTGGGGGAGGATTCCCTCGCGGGGATCGAGCCCCTCGCCCTCGATAACCGTGTTCAGATGATTCGCGAGCGTGACCTCCAGGGCGTCGGGGTCGCTCCACCCGAGCGACTTGGTGAGGTCGCCCTGCGGGTCGGCGTCCACGAGAAGCACGCGCCTCCCGAGGCGCGCGAGCGCCACTCCCAGGCTCAGGGTCGTGGCCGTCTTGCCGGTTCCGCCCTTCTGGTTGGCTACTGCGATCGTCCTGCATGGCATGTTCCATGCACCTCCTTCTGCGGTTGCCCGCATCTGGAGGTCAGACGGTTCTCGCACGATGTGCGAAAGGCGTGCGTTTCGCGAAAATACTGGAAGCACACTGGAAAACTCGGGGTTTCAGGAAAAGCGGAGAAGTTGGAAGCGTTTCCCCTGTTTCAAAAACCATGCCTTTGAACTGGGGATTTCTCGATTGCGCATTTCGCGCGTTTCGCGGGACGCTACCCTGCCAACAGCTTGGGAAGCCAGGGCCTTACCACTTGGCGACCCCCGCATGGGTGAGCATTATACCGTTCTCCCGCACAGAAGTCTCGAAGTAGGCGGTGCTTTCAGGTGCTATCGCTAGCCCTCGTGAATCTCTTCCTTCGTCTTGGGGCGAATCGTGCCCGCGATGGGCTTCTCGCCCGGGCGGGCAAGCGGCCTCACCAGCTCGTGGGCCACGTAAGGCTCTTCCAGATAGTCCATCTCCTCCTTGGAGAGCTCGATGTCGACCGCCGCCACGGCGTCGTCCACGCGAGACGGCTTCGAGAATCCGAGCGTCGGGCTTTCGACTCCCTTGTTGAGATGCCACGCGATGGCGATCTGGGCCATGGGGACGTCGCGGCGCTGTGCAAGCTTCGCGACGCGCTCGATGATGGGGATGTCGAGCGATTTTGCCCGGTCGTACTTGTCGGCCATGGTCAGATCGGTCTTGCTGCGAAGCGAATCGATATCCCATGCCTTGCGCGTAAGATGGCCCGAAGCCAGAGGGCTATAGGGCGTGAGCGCCATGTCGAACTGGCGGCAGACCGGTATCATCTCGCGCTCGTTCTCGCGGTAGAGCAGGTTGTAGTGGCATTGCATGTTCGTAAACTTCTCCCAGCCGTTCTGCTCCGCGATGTCCTGCATGTTGTGGAGCTGGTAGGCGAACATCTAGCTCGCGCCGATGGCGCGCACCTTACCGGCGCGGACCAAGGCATCGAGCGCTTTCGTTTGCGGTGGGCGATCGGGTGGCGCTCGTGGTGTGCGCCGGAGACACGCGCATAGCGAATCCGAAGTTCAAGACGCGCTTCGGGTGCAAGTCGAAGATGCTGTCTGCCGACGAGGCGGAGGAGCGCATCGGTCATGCCGTCGGTGGCGTGTGTCCCTTTGGCGTGAAAGACGAGTGCGATGTCTATCTCGACGAGTCCCTGCGCAGGTTCGACATGGTCTATCCGGCGTGCGGAAGCTCCAACAGCGCCATCGCGTTGACGCCCGATGAGCTGGCGGCGATTGTTCCCAAAAGCGAATGGGTGGACGTCTGCAAGCTGCCGGAGTGAGACACGCCACCTGTTTCGATTGGGCTTTCCCGCGCGGCAATAGGCGAGCCTACGGCTATAGTGTGTGCGTACCAAGACGAAGGCGGCCGCGTGAAAAAGCAAAAAGAGAGCATCTGGAGCTTTCCCTACATCGCGTTGATGATGGTGAACCTCTTCCAGTCTATGGCTGCGTTCATGGCCAACACCACGCTTCCGGTGTATGCTGACGCGCTGGGAGCATCTCCTTCCATGGTAGGTATAGTGGTGAGCTCGTTTTCCGTGACGGCATTGCTCATCAGGCCCTTCGCGGGCCCTGCGTTCGACAGCTTCTCGCGCAAGCGTCTGCTCATGGCGTCGCAGTGCATCATATGTGCCTGCATGTTCCTCTACGGTGTGGTGGATTCCCTGCAGGGGCTTGTCATCGTCAGGCTCGTACACGGCATTGGGATTGGCTGCAGTGGTCCGCTCGCCATGTCGCTCGTATCGGAGTTCCTTCCGGAGTCGAGGTTCGCGAGCGGAATAAGCATCTATGCCCTGGCGCAGTCGTTCGCGCAGGTGGTCGGTCCGGCAGCGGGGTTGTACCTGGTGAATGCCATCGGCTTTTCACCATCCTATTTCCTCGCCGCGGGTTGCCTCCTGGTGGCCATTTGCGGTGTCGGGCTCATACGGGAGCCGTATCGGGAGCGTTTGCGCTACGAGCTGAAACTTGATCGTATGTTCGCGCCGGAGGCAGTGGGAAAGGGGGTCGCCCTGATGCTGCTCGCAACCTCGTTTTCGTGCATGGGCGCCTATGTCGTGCTGTATGGCTATTCCGTGGGAGTTTCCCAGATGGGGGTCTTCTTCATCGTGTACGCCTTCTGCCTGTTGGGGACGCGCCCCCTATTTGGAAGCATGGCTGACAGGTTTGGTGCGCCGCGCATGCTCGCCGTCGGTATCGCGTTCTTTGCGGCGTCCTACGTTGCGCTTGCCGTCGCGGACAATCTGGTGGCGTTCATCATCGCCGCGATTTTAGGCTCGGCCGGATTCGGATGCTGCGGTCCGCTGCTCCAATCCGCCGCGTTGGCCTCCGTGCCCCCATCTCGCCGCGGCGCCGCAAGCAATACCGCCTTCACGGGGCTCGACCTGGGAATGCTCATCGGTCCCATCATCGGGGGCATGGTCATAGAGGCTGCGACGCCGATTCTCGGCAGCCAACCCGAGGCGTATTCGCTCATGTGGCTGGCGATGCTCGTACCCGCCATAGGCGCCTCTCTGATTGTCTTGCGTTGGAATCTGCAGCGTCGGCAGGATATGACATAGTCGCATTATTGGCCGGTATCTCGCATATCGGCCATTTTTGTGCGTCGCGGCGAATCTTAGACTAGTCAGAAAAGCAAAACGCGGTATTGCGGCCCTTTCGGCCAGGCAAGAGGAAAGGCCCGGATTATGAGACCAATGGACTTTGCAAAGCGCACGGCGGCCAACAAGCTCGTCGACTACCTCTGCGCAGATCCCGAAAACAACATGAGCAAGGTGATGGACAAGATCAACGCCATTTGCCCCGACGCCCTGTTTCCCGCGCAGCGCGAGGCGTTCACGAAGGTCATGTCCGATCCCGACAACAACATGTACCAGCTCATGATGCGGATCATGGATCTCAACCCCGCGGTTCGCAACGACATGATCAAGACCGTCCTGGTCGAGTCCAACCTCATAGCGTGGGGCGTACAGGAGAAGATGCGCGAGAAGTATCGCTGCAACATCCCCTGGGCCATCCTGCTCGATCCCACGAGCGCCTGTAACCTGCACTGCACGGGTTGCTGGGCCGCGGAGTACGGCCACAAGCTCAACCTGAGCTATGACGAGATCGACTCCATCATCCGCCAGGGCAAGGAGCTCGGCGTCCACATCTACATCTACACAGGCGGCGAGCCGCTGGTGCGCAAGCACGACCTCATCAAGCTCTGTGAGGCGCATCCGGATTGCGCGTTTCTATGCTTCACCAACGCCACGCTCATCGACGAGGAGTTCTGTCAGGAGATGATTCGCGTCAAGAACTTTATCCCGGCCATCTCGGCCGAGGGCGACGAGGCCGCCACCGATGGGCGCAGGGGCGAGGGTACCTACGCCAAGGTGGAAGCTGCCATGGATTTGCTGAACAGCCATGGGCTGCCCTTTGGCGTTTCCATTTGCTACACCCACGACAACGCGCCTTCCGTGGCAAGCGACGAGTACTTCGACTGGCTCATCGAGAAGGGCGCGTTGTTCGCTTGGATCTTCACCTACATGCCCGTGGGCAAGGACGCCCCCACCTCTCTCATGCCCACGCCCGAAGACCGCGAGCGCCTCTACCGCTTCAACCGTCGCATACGCGAGACCAAGCCCATCCTCACTCTGGACTTCCAGCACGATGGCGAGTTCGTGGGCGGATGCATCGCCGGTGGCAGACGCTACCTGCACATCAATGCTGCCGGTGACGTCGAACCCTGCGTGTTCATCCACTATTCGAATGCCAATGTCCGCGAGATGTCGCTTCTCGACTGCCTGCGCTCGCCCATCTTCATGGCCTACTACGAAGGACAGCCCTTCAACGACAATCTGCTGCGACCGTGTCCGATGCTCGAGAATCCCGAGTGCATCGAGCGCATGGTCGAGGAGACGGGGGCCCACTGCACCGATTTGCAGGCGACCGAAAGCGCTCACGACCTTGCGGAGAAATGCCGACCCGCGGCGCGCGCGTGGGCGCCGGTGGCAGAAAGGCTCTGGACCGACCCGGATGATCCGCGCGCTGAGCTGCGCAACCGCACTTGCAGCGGCCTGGCCGATAGCGACCTGGAACGCCTGGGGTATCAAGGGCGCACGATGCACGGCGCCTTCGATCCCGACCGCGACAAGGACTCCATCTTCGCGACAAAATAACGGCTGACGCAACGCGTGTCAGTCGCCCATCGTCACGTATTTGTAACGTCTGCCGGGACTGTCTGCATGCTATTCTTCCTGTTAATTGGCTGCACAGGCTAATTAAATAGCCGATGCATCCATGGTTCGTCGATGGGGAGAGTCATGCCGAGACCCCACTACAAAAAGGGCGATGATACCGCCCGTGACAAGTTGGAAGCGGCGTTTTGGGATGCGCTTGCCGAAGGATCCTACGAGGGCATAAGCGTGGTGGGGCTGTGCCGCGCCGCCGGCGTGAACAAGAACACCTTCTACTACCACTTCGACAACATCGACGAGCTGGCCCGTGCGGCGGCGGAGTCCCTCGTCGAGACGCAGTTCATCTACACGGTTATCGAGGCGATCAGGGGAGATGCCCAGCTTCCCGACTACCTCTCGAAGAGCGAGTTCTCGATGCGCCTGGATCGGGTATGCCTCCTGGCCGATGATAGAGCTCCTTCCCAGCTGCGCCGCATGTTACATGACGCCATCCTGAGGATGTGGAGCGCCAAGTTGGGCATCGATGTGGACGGGCTCGATTTGCGAGACCGTACGTCCCTGGAGTTCGTCATCGGCGGATTTCTGGGAATCTTCGCGTACAGGAGTCGCGAGAGCGGAAGCTTCGACCTGAAGGACATCTGGGGCGCAGATTACCTATATCACGCGTTCGATATCGTGAACAAGCTGGTGGAGGATAGCCAGCAGACGTGAGACGCGAGAGCGAGCAAAGCGATGCCGGTTGTCGCGACTACTGGTCGCGCCTGTTTGCCATGACGCTTTTCGGCTAAGTCGGACAGAGCATCTTGACGAGTTGCGCGAGCGTATCGCAAAGATGTCAGGATGAGGGCCGCCTACTCCGTGCTGCGCTTGCGGCCACGCCAGGCAAGTACGGCGAACACGACGGCTGCGAGAAACGCGATACCCGCCAGCGTGCCCACGATGGCGATCGTCCTGTCACCGGTTTCGACGAGCGTCATGGTCTTTTCCGTGCCGGTCGTGTAGGCGTTGATGGTCTCTTCGGCATCCTTCTTGTTCACAGGGTTTTCGAGCATCTCGTCGGTGATCTCGACCGTGTCGTCAACGGCCTCGCCGTTGCCGGGCGCATCGTCGTTTCCATTCCCGACGAAGTCCTCGACGATCACGTCATCGGGAAGCGTGGTGATGAGGTCGTCATGGTCGAAGATCTGGTCGGGAATCTCCACGGCATCTGGCAACGTGGTGATCTGATCGTCATAATTGACGTCCCCATCGGGAACTTCCACGGCATCCGGCAAGGTGGTGATCTGGTCGTCGTGGTCGAAGATGCCATCGGGAATCTCGATGCCATCAGGCAGCGTCGTTGACGAGGGCGTGTAAAGCACGTTGATCACGTTGTTGTCAGGGTCCGTGCCCAGGCGAATCTGGGCCGGATACGTGTCGATCACGTAGGTGTCATCAATCTTGTACTCGTAGGCATCGCCCACGATGAGCTTGTCGAAGCGCTGGTTCGTGAAAGTCTCCGATCCGAGTTTGGTGAACTCGACATCTTGGGGCGCCAGGGCACCGCTCCACGAATCGGCAGTTAGGTCGGCGCCAGTCATAAGATAGTAGTTGACCGTATATTCGGAATTCCACAGCCGCACGTAGTTGAGCGTGTAGACGTTTTGGCTCGGATCACGCGACACGACCATCCTGTTGGGCCATCCATCCCAGAAGAAGTAGCCTGGAATGTCCACGACATAGCTCCAGGCAGTTAGCTCCTGGCCTTCGTGAAAGCCCGAGAGAGTGCGCGTCCCCATGAGGCGAAGGCCATTCTCGTCTTTGGGTACGTCGGGGTCATCGAACATGACCATCTCGTAGTAGTTGAGCGTGATGGAGCAATTGTCGGCGGGAGAGAGGCCAGCATCTTCGTCGCTAGCCAGGGTCTGGTCCTGCACTGTTGACGTCGGGACCTCGAGCTCGTTTCCCTGCGTATCCACGACGGTTTGCGTGGGGTTTTCGGCGAAGGCGCTGTAGGCGCAGTACGCGCTCAGGACAATGCCAATGCACAGGAGCGCAATTGCCGAGACCAGGGTGACCTTGAAGAAACGCATGGAAGTGGGGCCTGAAGCAAGCGTCTTCATAATAAACGCCTCCTTAAGTGTTAATGATGTTGCTGTCAAGAATAATACAGCGTTTATTTGTCTTTCGGTAGCAAATTATCGGTATAGTTTCCAAAAAGACAGAAATGCGATATGTCATTTCGAGCGAAAAAAGGGAAATCTCTCCATTCCGCGGCCTTGCGGCCGCTCCAGTCGAGATGACAAAAGGGCCAGGCGCCGCTCCCGCTGTCATTTCGAGCGGAGCGAAGCGCCCCCCCCTGTCATTTCGAGCGAAGCGGTGTCCCACTGTCATTTCGAGCGGAGCGAAGCGTAGTCGAGAAATCTCACTCCACCCTCATTGGATTCTATTGTCCCCAGTCCCATCGGCTTACAATCTTGTCATTCTCGGTCATGCGGCCCCATCATCTAGTAACTTACCTCGTATGGATAGGAACTTCGCGATGGAGGTGAGATGCAGATGGGGTCAGTCAGCTCGTTTTTGAGCAGCTTTAGCGGTAGCTTCAAAGCTGCTCTTCTCATCTGGCCGTTCCTCTCCTTTGCTCTCACGCTTCCCGTGCTCGTGTACCTCTATCATCGTGACGGTCGACTGCGCCTGTCGTCGGCCGTGAGTGCCTACCTCGCCATCCTCTACATCGCGGGTCTGGGCTGCTTCACGCTCTATCCGCTCCCCAGTGGTGATGCCGGTCCGGGCATCACCTACGGCATCCCGCCGCAGTTCGATCCTCTCAACTTCGTCCACGACATCGCGAAGGACGGTATCAAGGCGGTTCTGCAGCTGCTATTCAACATCGTGCTGTTCATACCGCTTGGCTTCATAGCGAAGCGCTTTCTGCGCTTGGGCTTCGGTGTGACCGTGCTCATCTCGCTTGGGACGACGATTCTTATCGAGACCGCACAACTCACGGGCCTCTTTGGCATCTATCCGTACGCCTATCGCACCTTCGAGGTGGACGATATTATCTGCAACACACTTGGCGGCATCGTTGGATGGTGGTGCGCCTATGGGCTAAGGCGCGTGCTGCCCGAGGAGAAGGCCATCTTCCTGAAGACGACCCATGCCCCCGGCTTCGTGCGGCGATGCGTCGCCCTTTGGGTTGACCTGATTGTTATCGCCCTGTGCACGGAGGGGCCTTGGCTGTTGCTGGCCCTGGCGAGCGAGGCGTTTCTCGACGAGCCCTTCACGATAGCGGGGCTTACCGCGCCCCAGACCGAGACGCTCATGATGTACGTCTGCTTCGCCCTTTCCTATGTCGTCTTCGAGGTCGTGGTGCCCTGGCGTAACGATGGGAGTACGGTTGGCGGCAAGCTCGTGCATATGTCGTTCGAGACGAGAAAGCGGATGGGAACGCAGCGGGTGCTCTTCTACGCGGTGCGCACTGCCGCGCTCATCGCCATTCTCATGTTTCCGCTCGCGCTTGTCCCGGTTATCGTCATCTTCTACCTCATCGCGCGTAAGATGCCCTACGACTATCTACCGGGGCAATGAAACCACTTCCATTTCGAGCAAAATGGCGAGATTCCTCCACTTCGGGACCTTACGGTCCCTTCGGTCGGAATGACAGTAGGCAGCGGCTCCCACTTGTCATTTCGATCGAGGCGGTGCCCCCGCTGTCATTTCGAGCGGAGCGAAGCGGAGTCGAGAAATCTCGTCATGCTGCCAGCCAGCGCATGCCGATTGGAGGATAATCAGCCCAATAGAACGCGACGATCCGGGAGGGACCCATGAAGCGCGATTACCCCAACCTCTGCAAACCCCTCAAGGTAGGCAACCTGACATTCCGCAACCGCATGGTGTCTGCTCCCATGGGCGCCACCGACATCACGGCAGAGGGTACGCCGGGCCTGCGCACGCTAGGCTTCTACGAGGCCCGTGCCAAGGGTGGTGTCGCTGCGGTCACCGTGAGCGAGCTCGTCGTGCACCCGGAGACGGACGGCTCGCAGATGCTGCACCTCTCGCTCGCAACCCCTGGTCAGCTCGGTGCGTTTGCCTACGTTGCCGATGCCATCAAGCGTCACGGGGCCATCGCCTCCATCGAGCTGTCGCATTCTGGCCAGTACGCGGGCACTTATATGGTGGACAAGAAGAAAAAAGGCGACCTGTGCCAGTACGGGCCATCCGATGGCGTGCGCCCCGACGGCATCCCCGTGAAGGCACTCACGCACGAGCAGATCGATGACATCGTCGCCGCTTACGCCAACGCTGCCGTGTTGGCACGGCGCGCCGGATTCCAGATGTGCATGGTGCATGCGGGGCATGGCTGGCTCATCAACCAGTTCCTCTCGCCGTACTTCAACAAACGCACCGACGAGTACGGCGGTTCCCTCGAGAACCGCCTGCGCTTCGCTCGCCAGATACTCACCGCGATTCGCGAGGCTACGGGCCCCGGCTTTCCCATCGAGCTGCGCATGAGTGGCTCGGAGCTTTTCGACGGCGGCTATGACATCGAGGAGGGATGCCGCATCGCCCAAGGCCTCGAGGATCTTGTTGATCTCATTCACGTGTCGGCCGGCTCCTACCAGTTTGGCTTCTCGATCACCCATCCGTCGATGTTCCGCGATCACGGTTGCAATGTGCCGCTGGCCGCGCAGATCAAGCAGCATGTGTCCGTGCCGGTCATCGCCATCGGCGGCTTGTCCGACCCGGCGCAGATGGAGGAAATCGTCGCCAGTGGCCAGGCCGATGCCGTCGCCATGGCCCGCGCGCTGCTTGCCGACCCCGAGCTTCCCAACAAGGTCATGGCCAACCGGGGTGACGAGGTCGTGAAGTGCCTACGTTGCTTCGTCTGCATGGCCGAGCGCCCCGTGACCCAAACACGTCGCTGCGCCGTGAACCCGCTCATCGGCCGTGAGTTCGAGGGGCTGACCGTGACGCCCACGGCCTGGCCAAAGCGTGTGCTCGTGGCCGGCGGTGGCATTGCCGGCATGAAGGCGGCCCACACCGCAGCGCTACGCGGCCATGACGTGACGCTATGCGAGGCAAGTGACGAGCTCGGCGGCATCCTGCGCACCGAGGCGGCGCTTCCCTTCAAGTACGACATGTACGAGTTGGGGCGCACCTATGCGCATCTGTGCCGCGAGGCCGGCGTCGACATTCGGCTCGAGACACCCGTGACCGCCGCATTGTGCGAAGAGCTCGACCCCGACGCGCTTATCATCGCCGTAGGCTCCGAGCCCATCAAGCTCCCCTTCCCCGTGGCTGAGGACGCTCGCGTGATTTCCATAGACGAGCTCTACCTGGACGGCGCCGAGCCGGGACCAGAGGTCACCGTCATTGGCGGCGGTCTCACCGGCTGCGAGTGCGCGCTGCAACTGGCACGCACGGGTCACAAGGTGCACCTCATCGAGATGCGTTCCGAACTGGCTCCCGATGCCAACATTCGCCATCGTCCCATCTTGCTGGCAGAGCTGGAGGGCGAGGATATTGACGTGCTGACGGGTGCGGCCGCGAAGTGCGTGGACGCCGATGGCGTAACGGTCACCATCGATGGCGAGGGGAGAGTGGTGCCGTGTCAGTCGGTCATCGCCGCCATCGGTCAGCGCTCGCGCAGCGCGGTTGTCGACGAGCTACGCGATGGTGCGCCTTTCGTACGCGTCATCGGCGATGCCCAGCGGCCGGCCAACATCACGCTCGCGATCTACGAGGCCTACCACGCCGCGCTGGATGTGTAACAGACCCCACACGCGAACAATGAACGCATCATGAACAAGCAGACCGAACATACATCGCGCATGGATGTCATTTCGCTGGTCGTCCTGGTCGTCGTGACGGCGTTCACGGCCCTCTACATGAAGGGCCTGAACAGCGGTATTCCCTACTACTACGATAGCATCGGCTATTCGGCCACCATCGGCGGCACCTTCGTCGCGGTGTTCACGCTGGCAAGCACCGTCATGCGTCTGGTCGGTGGGCAGATCACCGACCACTTCTCCCATTACCGGGTCCTCATGGCAAGTTTGCTGGGACTGCTTCTGGGCGTCGCCATTCCCGCCGTATGGGACGACTTCTTCGTTGTGATGGCCGCGCGCGTGCTCCAGGGCGCGGCGTTCGCGCTGGCGACCAATGTCATGACCGTTGCCGTCATGAGCACTGCCTCCATGAAGCATATGGGTCGGCGCATGGGAATCAAGGGAGCGGGGACGTCACTGGGCACCATGTTCGGTGCGCTCGTCGCCACGGGACTTCTCGACGGTATCGGATTCCAGGGGTTCTTCGGATTCTACGTTGCGCTCATGCTGGCCGCCATGCTCATGGTTTTCCTGCTCAAGCGGGCAGAGCGTGCGGAGGCGAAGAGGGCTCAGCAGGCAGCGGCACCGCAAGGTGAAGACGCGTCCGCGGCATCCACAACCACCACCGCGGACGCGGTGCAGGACACCAAGCGCGAAGAGAAGACGCCGCCTGTCGCGCAGCAAGGCGACACGCCCAAGCTCACCGCTGGCCAACGCCTGCGCGCCCTCATCAAGCCGTATCTCATGCCGCAGGTGTTTCCCTTTCTGGCCATGTCGTTTGCGCGCCGCATGCCCAAGGGCTTCTGCATCTCGTTCATCCTGATATTCGCCCGATACACCGGAATCGAGATGGGCGCCCTCTTCTTCGTCGTCGCGGGAGCTACGACTCTGACTTGCCGGCTGCTGGGCGGCAAACTGTTCGATAGCGAGAAAACCTGGCTGCTCCTGCCCGTGATCTCGGCGCAGATAGTGGGGTTTGCCCTGCTGGCCGCATTTCCCTCTCTCGTCACGCTCATCGTCGCCGCCGTGGGTTATGGGATCTCCGTCGGACTTAGCTCGCCATTCATCAAGACGCTTACCGCCAAGTCGGCGCCAAAGGAGCACTGGGGCGTCGTCAACGGGGAGCTGTATTTCTTCGGTGACATGGGCAAGGCGCTGGGCGCTTTCCTAGGCGGCATCATCATCGACATGCTGAGCAAAAGCCTCATCCCCGAAATCGCGCTGGGCTTCTCCATCGTCACCAGCGTGCTCACGGCAATCGCGCTTATCGCCGGCCATCGCGCCAAGCGCGCAAATGACCGCTCCTAGCCGAAAAGCCTCATGCTGCGCTCGCGCGTGACGACGCCTTGCGCGGCGCTCAGGTGTATGCGCACGGCCTCTTCGTCGCTGTGGCACGTCTCGAGGAGCGCGTCATGCGTGGGAAGAAGCAGCCCTTCCGTTCGGTCACGCCCCTTTTGCGTCAACTGCAGCAACTTGGTCCGGCGGTTTTCCGTGCTACGTTCCTTGGAGATGAGCCCCTGAGATTCCAGGGTCTTCATGGGTGCCGTGATGTCGCTGCTCTTCAGGAAAAGGTAGTCGGCGATGCGGGATGCGGTCACGTTGGGACCGAGCACGTAGAGCGCGAGCAATACGCGGAGCTCGGACGTCTTGAGGCCGAGTTCGCGTAGACGTTGCGCCGTGAGCGTGCGCGAGATCATGATGGTGTCGAAGAATGCCGTGTCCAGGCGGAATTTGCCGTTCTCGATGCGCTGCGCGTCGTGCAGGGTCACCGCATCGGTCGAACTGGCGAAGGCGGCTTCGAGCTGCTCGGGCGTGAGGTTCTTCCAGTAGTTCTGCAAGAACTGCCCGACGTGGTAATCCGCCCGCTCGATGGACGAAGCTCCCTTGGCGGTAAGGGCGAGCGACACTACGCGCATGTCATCGGGGTCTTCCGTCCTCGTGACGAGCCCGTCGTCCACAAGGTGGGGAACTGCAGCCGAAACCGTGCTCACGCCGACGCACAGGTTGGCGGCAAGGTCGGTGCTGCGCATGGTCTGCCGCGGGGCCGATAGCAGGCGCAAAAGCATGCGGTACTGCAGAGTCGTGAGAGAACAGTCGCTTTCCAGGATGCGACTGATGGATTTGTACAGCAGATTCATGATGGTGAGGTAGTCTGACAGGCCCTCGACTGCGGCGACATGCTGTGGATGATTGACGTCCTCGAGTTTGCGGCGTTCCTGGCCAAGTTCTGCTGCGATCATGAAAGCCCCCATTACGCTGGCTTTGCGAAAAATTATTCAACCACAATATTATTTAATGCATATATTGTTAATGAAAAATGCTTTACATAAGGATGGATGGGCGTAATCTGGTCGTGACTGGTCATCGCGGATGCGTCGCATGCCGCAGCCAGCAAAGAGAGAGCGAGAGGAGTTTCGCATGTCGGAAGAATCGTTCGTCTACACCGCCTGCCCTGGCTGGGGCGATCACGACTACTGTGCGCTCAAGACCATCGTGAAAGATGGCAAGATCGAGCGCATGGAGCGTATCGTTTACTCGGCCCCGGAAGAGCCCGATGGGCACATCTGCCAGAAGGGCTGCCTTGCAGGCCGTCAGCCCTATGATCCCAAGCGCCTGAAGAAGCCGCTCAAGCGCGTCGGCGAGCGCGGCGAAGGCAAGTGGGAGGAGATCAGCTGGGATCAGGCCCTCGACGAGATCGGCGAGAAGCTCTGCAAGATTCGCGACGAGTACGGCCCGGACAAGGTCGTCCTCTGGAATCTTGGCGCAGGCGTTCCCGCCCAGTACAGCTTCGAGAACCTGATGCCGTTCCGCTTCGCGAACACCTTTGGCGTCACCGTCCCGCTCGGTTCGATCGGCCTGGACAACGGCCCGTTCTATGCCGAGTTCTACAATGCCGGCAGCGAGTTTCCGCGCACGGTCATCGACCCGCGCATCATGGTCGGCACGGACCTCATCTACGTGTGGGGCTGCAACCCCATCGAGAACCAGATGCGCTGCGCCCAGAACCTCGTGCGCGCACGCGAGGCCGGCGCCCGCATCGTCGACCTCGGCCTCATCTTCGACGGCACCGCCGGCTTTGCCGACGAGTTCGTCGCGATGAAGCCAGCCTCCGACGGCTACCTGGCGATGGCGATGGTCAACTACATCCTGCAAAACGACCTGCAGGCAAGCGAGTACCTGCTCGCTCGCTCCATCGCTGCCTATCTCGTCGACGATGAGACCGGCCTGCTGGCGCGTGATGGCGAGGGTAACTACCTCGTCTGGGATGCGGCGAGCAATGCGGCCGTGCCCGTTGCGCCCAAGGCCGGCGCGTATCCCGAGGGTGCCGATATCCCGCTGTTTGGCAGCTATCAAATCGACGGCAAGAGCTACACGACGGCGCTCCAGAAGCTCAAGGACGCGGCCGCGGAGTACACCTTCGAGTTGGCTGCCGAGAAGTGCGGCATCGGCGCCGAAGACGCCGAGCGCCTCGCGCGTGACTGGGTCGAGGCCGAGAACGCCTTCATCCTGTCGGGCTATGGTCTGCGCTACCGCAACTCCAATGAGACCTACCGCCAGTTCCTCCTGCTCGGCGCGCTGACCGGCCGCCTGGGCAAGCCGGGCAGCGGCGTCTTCGAGGCGCTGCAGCTCCAGAGCTGGCCGCTCGTCTTCAACGACCTGCCCATCAGCTGCCCCGATGGCGTGCCCGGCGTCAAGTCCGTGCCGGTGCGCATGGGCGAGTGGTTCGCCAAGGCCGAGGCTCCCGATAGCCCCTACAAGGCGCTCATCGTGTGCTCGGGCAACCCCGTGCACCAGCAGCCCGACCGTCAGCGTTGGCTCGACGTCGTCGATGGCATGGAGCTCGTCGTCGACTACGACGTGTGGCTCACCGACACCGGCGAAATCGCCGACTACGTGCTCCCCGACCTCATGTCCTTCGAGCGTGAGGACCTCATCACGGGCGCCTGCTACAACCACATCATCCTGCAGGAGCCGGCCATCGAGCCGCAGGTTGACGGCCACGAGCCCGTCTGGGTCTTCAGCGAGCTCGCCAAGCGCGTCGGTCTCGGCGACTACTTCACGATGAGTATCCCCGAGTACATCGACATCCGCCTGCAGACGCAGTACCCGCTGATTGCTGGTGTCCAGCCGCCCGTCACCTACGAGCGCCTCAAGGCCGAGAAGATGATCCGCGCCGCCGCGCCGCCCGAGCCCAAGTACACGCCATACCTCAACCCCGCCGAGGTCCTCGACAACGAGACCGGCCGCATGGAGATCATGTACTCCGAGAAGCTCGCCGAGCTCGACATGGCGACGACCAAGGTGCTCGAGCCGAACAAGATCGGCAAGTCGACCGAGTATCCCTACCAGCTCTTCACCGGCCGCCAGCGCTTCTTCATGCAATCGAGCTTCACCGACGATCCAATCACCGTGAAGCTGTCGGGCGAGACGCCGGCGACGAGGCTCAATCCCGTCCAGGCGCAGCGCCTTGGTCTGGCCGAGGACGACATGGTCGAGGTCTTCAACGAGCGTGGCCACGTCGTCACGCGCCTCGTGCTCGACGAGAGCGTGCCCGATGGCACCGTTCACGTGTGGTTCGGCTGGCGTCGCCGCCAGTTCGAGGAGGGCACCTACGCCGAGATCACGCACCAGTGCGCCGGCAAGGATTCGCAGGGCCCGCTCGAGGACAAGTGGTTTGCCGATTGGCTTGCCGCAGGTCATCATCCCAACCCGTACGTCGAGTCGATGAGTTCGCTCACGGGCTCGACCGACTGCTACTGGGATTCGTGGTGCGACATCCGCAAGTTCGAGGGTGAGATTACGCCCAATCCGCAGGGCACCATCGTAAAGGAGGCTTAGAGCCATGGCTTACAAGATGTTGGTCGACATTGACCGCTGCATTGGCTGCTGGACGTGCGCGATGGGCTGCAAGGTTGGCAACCACCTGGAAGATGACGAGTACCGTGTCGAGATCAAGACGCATGGATCGGGCGCCGGCATCGACCGTCCTGAGGGCGTCTATCCCGACCTGCACATGTGGTGGCAGCCTATCTACCTGCCCAACTGCACCTTCTGTCCCGAGCGCATGAAGGAGGGCGAACCGCAGTTCTGCGTAATGGATTGCCCGACGCTTGCGTTGGCCTTTGGCGATGCCGACGACCCGGACTCCGCCTACTCGCAGGCTCGTGCACGACTCGAGGCTCGCGGTGCGCGGTTCTGGGAGCTCGACGATGCCGGCACGACGACGCGCTCCTGTATCGAGTACGCAAGCACCCGCCAATAATCAGAGCGCAAATGTGGGGCGATTGCGCGGGTCATGCAAGGAATTTTCGATTTTGTGAGGTTGCAGCACGGCCCGTGCAAAGATTTTTCGATTATGTGAGACTGCAGCGAGGACCTTGCAGAAAAATTGCGATTATGTGAGACCTTCGGATTACAGGGTCTCACATAATCGAAAAAACGTGCATTCCCCGTCAGGTGGCTTCACACAATCGCGTTTTTTCTGCATATGCCGCTGAGTGATTACACATAATCGAAAAAAACGTGCATCCTGTTCCTGCGCGAGTGAAGCAAGGCGAAGCGGCCCTCGGTTTTCCGGGGCCGCTTTCGCTTAGTGAGACAGATGTACCTGTCCAATCTGTCTCATGCTCTCGTTCTGCTGCTAAAATGAAATCATCGCTACCGACTATAAAAGGAGGTTCCCATGAAATACGAAATCGTCGATGCCGCCTACGTGCTCGAGCACCTTGGCAAGATGCCCATCGTGGACGTGCGTCCCAAGGACATGTACCTGGAAAGCCGCATTCCCGGTGCGGTCTCGGCTCCGCTTCTGGAGGCCAAGGAAGCACCGGAGGACACGACCGAGTTCTTCCTGCGCGAGGTCCTCGACGCGGGAATCGACCCCACCAAGGACTTCATCGTCTACTGCTACAACGGCGGACTTGCTCGCGAGGCCTGCGACCTGCTCGAGAATGCTGGCAACATCTGCCAGAAATGCTACGAGGGTAGCTGGATCGACTGGATTTCCGACTCCTCACGCCCTGTCGAGAAATGAGACAACTGCTCTGAGCAACTGTCTCATTTTTGTCATTTCGGGCGAAGCAGCCGAAGTGGTCCCCACTGTCATTTCGAGCGAAGCAGCCGAAGGCTGCGAAGTCGAGAAATCTCGGTCTTGCCGTAACGGTAGATCGGGATTTCTCCATTCCGGGGCTTCGCCCCTCCAGTCGAAATGACAACGGTGAGGGCTTCGCCCCTCCAGTCGAAAAGGGCAACGGGGGCAGCCCCGCTACTCGGCCATGAGCTTTTCGAGGGCGGTCATGCGCGCGCAGACGGTGAAGATGCGTGCCGCCTGCTCGAGCTCCTCGATGCTCGGGAAGCTCGGCGCGATGCGGATGTTGGAGTCGTGTGGGTCGTTCCCGCATGGCCAGGTCGCACCAGCGCCCGTCAGCGCGACGCCAGCATCTTTTGCCTTGGCTACGGTCGCCTTGGCCGTACCGTCAAGACCGGTGAAGCTGATGAAGTAGCCACCGCGCGGGTGGGTCCAGCTTCCAATGCCCGTGCCACCCAAGTCCTCGTCGAAGATCTCGAGCACCTTCTCGAAACGCGGACGCAGCAGTTCCGCGTGCTTGCTCATGTGCGCGGCAACGCCCTCGGCATCTTCCAAAAAGCGCACGTGGCGCAGCTGGTTGAGCTTGTCGAACCCGATGGTCTGCGCTCCCATCGCCGCGAGCATTTCATTTACGTTGGCAACGCTGGAAACAAAAGCCGAGATACCCGCTCCGGGAAGCGTCACCTTCGAGGTCGAGCAGAACTCGAAGACCATGTCGGGATTGCCCGCATCGGCGCAAGCATCGATGATGTTGAGCACGTGATCCTGCTGCGTGGGCTCATCATAGAGATGGTGCACGGCGTAGGCATTGTCCCAGAAGATCCTGAAGTCGCTGGCAGCCGGCTCAAGTGCGGTCAGCCCGCGCACGACTTCGTCCGAGTAGGTGTAGCCACAGGGATTCGAGTATTGCGGGACGCACCAGATGCCCTTGACCGCCGGGTCTGCCACGAGGCGCGCGACCTCGGCGACGTCCGGGCCATCCTCGCCCAGCTCGACGGGAATCATCTCGATGCCGAAGTGCTCGCAGATGGCGAAGTGACGATCATAGCCAGGAACAGGGCAGATGAACTTGACGCTATCGAGCTTGCTCCAGGGCAGCTGTCCGCCTAGGCCGGAAATCCAGGCACGTGCGATGGTGTCGAACATGACGTTGAGACTCGAGGCGCCGCACACGATGACTTGCTCGGGCGCAACATCGAGCATGCTGGCGATGAACGTGCGCGCTTCGGGCAGGCCGGCCAGCACGCCATAGTTGCGGCAGTCGGTGCCGTCGGCGGCGCGGTAGTCGCTTGTCGAGTTAACGCAGTCGAGCATCGGCATGCTGAGCTCGAGCTGTTCGGGACTCGGTTTGCCACGGGCCATGTTGAGCTCGAGATTCAAGGCGCAATACTTCTCGTATTGCTTCTCAAGCGCGTCATAGAGCGTGCGCATCTCGTCTGTGCTCAGGTCCTTGTACTCGGTCATGCCCGCTTCTTTCTTCGTGGTGAGAATGTCGGCGCCCATTATAGACGCAATGGCTATAATGAACGACGCATCTGTTCAAGGCGGGGCGGAATTCCCCACCGGCGGTAAGCGGCCAGAGGCGCCGTGCAGCCCGCAAACCCTTCTTCGGAAGGGCCGATCCAGTGAGACTCTGGAGCCGACGGTCATAGTCCGGATGAGAGAGCAGAAAGGAGCGGATTACTATGTCCGAAATCTCTCACGCAGGCGGGAGCGTCACCCCGCAGCAATCACGCAAGGCCACATGGAGCACGCGCAAGCTCGTCCTGCTCGCGCTCTTCACGGCACTTTCGCTCATCCTGTCCTTCATCGAGGCGCCCATCTTTCCCGCAGCGCCGTTTCTGAAGTACGACCCGTCGGCCGTCATCGCGGGCTTTGCCGCCTGCGGCCTTGGTGTGGGTGCTGGCTTGCTCGTGGGCATTGCCTCGGCTGCCATCCATGGCCTCATCATGGGTGATCCTTGGGGCTCGCTCATGACCATCATCGCCGTGGCATGCTGGATCGTGCCCATGGCGCTCATCTATCGCACCAAGGGGACGCGTACGACGCTGCTCATCGGCATCATCGTAGGCTCCATCCTCTCGCTGGCCGGCGCCATCGTGGGCAATCTGCTTATCACGCCCATATACACGGGGACGAACGTGGCAACGGTCGCAGCCATGATCATTCCCATCCTGCTTCCCTTCAACGCGCTCAAGATCCTCATCAACGACGTGCTCGCCTTCGTGCTCTACAAGCCGGTCGAGAACCTCATGTCCAAGGACTAGTGCATGGGTGACGGCCTCGACAATCCAGGCAAGATTTCGTTCGATCACGTATCGTTTTCGTACAAGGCAGATGCACCCTGCGTGCTCGATGACATCTGCCTGGATATCGAGGCCGGACAATTCGTCGCTGTTCTCGGCGCCAATGGCTCGGGCAAGTCGACGCTGGCCAAGCACATCAACGCGCTGCTTACGCCCACGAGCGGATGTGTCGCGGTAGGCGGCCTCGATACGCGCGATGAGCACAGCGTCTTTGCCATCCGAGAGAGCGCGGGCATGTTGTTCCAGAATCCCGACAATCAGGCAGTCGCCTCCGTCGTGCGCGACGACGTCGCCTTCGGCCCGGAAAACCTTGGCCTCGCTCCCGACGAGATTCGCGCGCGCGTCGAAGAGGCGCTTGCGACCGTTGCCATGCAAGATCATGCGCTTGACGAAATCGAAAGTTTGTCCGGCGGCCAAAAGCAGCGTATCGCCATCGCGGGCGTTCTGGCCATGCGGCCGCGAATCCTCATACTCGACGAGCCGGGCGCCATGCTCGATGCACGCGGCAGGCGCGGCATCACGCGCGTGGCCCACGAGCTCAATGCCGACGGAATGACCGTCGTGCTCATCACGCACTTCATGGAAGACGCGCTCGGCGCCGACCGCGTCGTCGTGCTCGATCGCGGACGCATCGCACTCGAGGGCACGCCCGATGAGGTCTTTACCGATGCCACGGCGCTGCGTGCGTTGCGCCTCGAGTTGCCGTTCTCGATTCAACTCGCGGAGGACCTGCGCGCGCGAGGTGTCGAGGTCGGGATGGGGCTTTCCGAGGAGAAACTGGAGGAGGAGCTGTGCCAATTGCTTTCGAACAGGTGAGCTTCTCCTACGATGACGAGCATGACGCCCTCCAGAACATCGACCTCGTCGTGGAGGATGGCGAATTTCTGGGCGTCATTGGTCACACTGGCTCGGGTAAGTCAACGCTCGTGCAGCTCATGAACGCCCTGCTCGTTCCCACAGCCGGCTGCGTGCTCGTGGATGGGCTCGATACGCGCGAGCGCAAGCTGCGTCGCGAGGTGCGCACGAAGGTTGGCTTGGCTTTCCAATATCCCGAGACGCAGCTTTTTGCCAACACGGTTGCCGAAGACGTCGCCTTTGGTCCTCGCAACTTGGGATTATCCGATGACGAGGTTAATCGGCGTGTGCGAGAGGCCCTCGATCATGTGGGGTTGGATTACGATGCCATCGCGCAACGAAGCCCCTTCGATCTCTCGGGCGGTCAGCAGCGTCGCGTGGCGCTTGCCGGCATACTCGCGATGGAGCCGAGCGTGCTCGTGCTCGATGAGCCTGCTGCCGGCATGGATCCGGCGACGGTGGACGAGATTCGAAATTACCTGCGTGACCTCAACGATCAGGGCCTCACCATCGTTCTCGTCTCGCATTCGATGGATGACGTCGCCGAGCTCTGCTCGCGCATCGTCGTGCTCGATCATGGCGTGCTGCACATGCAGGGAACACCCGACGAGCTGTTCACGGCGCAAAACGCCGCCGAGTTGCGTCGCATCAACCTTGACGTGCCCCGCGCTACGAAGTTTGCCCTAGAATTGGCACAACGCGGGCTCGTATTGCCCGAGCCCATTCTCGATGAGCAACAGCTTGTCGAGGCGCTGATTACGTTGCATGCGTGACAGTGGGGACGGGGCTTCTGTCACGCTGGATTCGCGACATGTGCCAAGGGGTCTGACCCCCTGACACACAGACGTGACAGAAGCCCCGTCCCCACTGTCACGCCTACCGTATAGAGAGGTACATAACCATGCCGCAGATTTCGCCTGAGCTCGATCAGCTTTCGATTGCACTCATCCAGACAGCGATTGACATGCTCGACGTGCATGACGATGTTCCCGTCATGCTTGCGGTGGATTGCGATGACGAACTATTGACCTTCGAGGATGACACGCCCGATGGCTGCTATCGTGCCGCTCGCGAGCAGGTGCGATCCTATGGCAAGGACTGCACGCGCTATGCGTTGCTCACCCAGGGCTTCGTTCAGGAGGACGAGACCGATTCGGGGCAGCCGGCCCTGCTCTTCGAGTTTGCCGAGCGCGGCATGGATTGCGCATGGAGCGGCTTCATGCTGTACCGACGTGACGAGGATGGTCACATCGAGGTGAGCGAACCCATGCCGGCTGGCGAGGAAGAGCTTCTCTTCGGGTAGCGGTTTACGAGCGCTAGACGGGACGACGGACGACGGGAAGCATCTCGAGCAGACCCACGGTGAGCGCGATGCGGTCTTGCGAGGACTGTCTGAGCGCGCGATCTGTGCGCGCGAGTTCCGCAGCGGCATCGCGCGAGACGCGGGTCGGGTGCGAGAGCAAGCTTCCCGTCGTCCGTCGTCCCGTCCCTCCATTCCCGCAATGAAATGCTGCGCGAGCGCATCAAGCGTGGTATCCTGCAAGGCTGTACGAAATACAGCTGACAACGGGATAACGCACATGCTTCAAGAACATATCCGCAACATCGCCATCATCGCGCACGTCGATCACGGCAAGACCACACTCGTCGATCGCCTTCTGCAAACTGCCGGTGTCTTCCGCGAGAACCAGCAAGTCGAGGAGCGCGTCTTAGACTCCAACGATCAGGAGCGCGAGCGCGGCATCACGATTCTCTCCAAGAACGTCTCCATCCGCTACAAGGACGTGAAGATCAATGTCATCGACACGCCGGGCCATGCCGACTTCGGTGGCGAGGTCGAGCGCGTGCTCAAGATGGCCGACGGCGTCTTGTTGCTGGTCGATGCCTTCGAGGGCCCCATGCCGCAGACGCGTTTCGTTCTCAAGCATGCCCTCAGCCTCAATCTGGTGCCCATCGTCGTCATCAACAAGATTGACCGCCCGGGTGCGCGTCCCGACGAAGTCCTCGATGAGGTCTTCGAGCTCATGCTCGAGCTGGGCGCAAGCGATGAGCAACTCGACTTCACGACTGTCTACGCGAGCGCGATGAACGGCTACGCACGCCTCGATCCGGATGACGGCAACATGGATATGCTGCCGCTGCTCGATACCATCCTCGAGCATATTCCCGCGCCCGATGTCGACCCGGACGGCCCCGTCGCCATGCAGATTTGCACGGTCGACCATTCCGAGTACGTGGGTCGTATCGGCACGGGTCGCCTGTTCTCCGGCTCCATCGAAGCTGGTCAGCAGGTGCTTGTCATCAAGAACAACGGCACTACTCGCTACGAGACCACCATCAAGCACCTCTACACCTTTGAGGCCCTGGGCCGCGAGGAAGCGCAGAGCGCCGAAGCCGGTGACATCATCGCCATCGTTGGCGTCGAGGACGCGGACGTGGGCGACGTCGTGACCGACATCGAGAACCCCGTCGAGATGGAACCCATCGAGGTCGAGGAGCCAACGCTTTCGGTCATCTTCGAGGCATCCTCGAGCCCGCTTGTGGGCAAGGAAGGCGATATCGTTGGCGGCCGTCAGCTCAAGGAGCGCCTCATGCGCGAGGGCGAGGCCAATATCTCGATGCGCATCGAGGAGCTCGAGGACAAAAGCGGTATCGAGGTTGCCGGTCGCGGCATTCTGCATCTCTCCGTGCTCATGGAGACCATGCGCCGCGAGGGCTATGAGTTCCAGGTCGGGCGCCCCCGCGTGCTTTATAAGACCATTGACGGCGTCAAGATGGAGCCCATCGAGGACGCGTCGGTCGAGACGCCCGAGGAGTACTCGGGCAAGATCATCGAGCTCTTTGGCACGGCCGGTGGCGAGATGACCAACATGACCACGCATCAAGACCAGACGGTCCTCTCCTTCAAGATCCCGACGCGCGGCATCATGGGCCTGCGCACCAAGATACTCAACGCGAGTCACGGCGAGGCCATCTTTAGCCACCGTTTCTCGGAGTATGGCCCCATGCGTGGCGAGCTCGGCATGCGCAAGAACGGCGCCATGGTTGCCATGCATTCCGACAAGGCCGTCGCCTACGCGCTCGACACGCTGCAGCAGCGTGGCACGCTCTACGTCGAGCCCGGTGACGAATGCTACGAGGGCATGATCGTGGGCGAGAACGCCAAGGAAGGCGACATGGACGTGAACGTGTCGAAGACCAAGCAGCTCGGCAATCAGCGTGCGTCGAGCGCCGACAAGGCCATCATGCTCACGCCTCCGGTCAAGTTCACGCTCGAGGAGGCGCTCGAGTACATTGCCGATGACGAGCTCGTCGAGATCACTCCCAAATCGATTCGCTTGCGCAAGCGCACGCTCGATAAGATTGGAAGAAAGAAGGAACGCGCCCGTGCATTGGGCAAATAGCTAAGGAGCCACCATGACCCAGGAACTGCTTCGTCTTCATGACGCAAAAGTAAAGATGGACGGCCGTGTAATCCTCGACGTCGATGACTTCGTCATCAACCAAGGCGAGCACATCGTCGTGCTCGGACCCAACGGCTCAGGCAAGTCGACGCTGGTCAAACTGCTCACCAAGGAAATCGAGCCGGTTTGGCGCGAGACGCCGCCGGTGCTCTTCATGGGCCAGCCCGATCCCTCCGAGGAGACCCTCATCGAGACCGTGGGCCTCGTATCCACCGATGTGCAGGAGCGCATGATGGTGCACCGCACGGTGTTCGACATCGTGCTCGGCGGCTTTTTCGGAAGCGTCGGCGTGCCCTTCCACATCGGTGCCTCCGACGAGCAGGTCGAGCAGGCGCGCAAGGCCATCCGCGAGATCGGCATCCCGTCGCTGTCCGAGCGCGACATGCTCACGCTTTCCACGGGCCAGGCGCGCCGCGCGCTCATCGCCCGTGCCCTCATCAACGGGCCCGCGCTGCTCATCTTCGACGAGCCGACGCTCGGCCTCGATCCCGAGGGTGCCTGGAACATGCGCCAGTCGCTGTCCGCACTGGCCAAGGCCGGTCACACGGTTCTTGTCATCACGCATAACGTCGGCGACATCATGCCGGAGTTCGAGCGTGTGGTCATGCTACAGGATGCGCACATTGTCGCCGATGGTCCCAAGGAAGAGGTCCTCACGACGCAGAAGCTGCGCCACCTCTTTGGCGTACCCATCACGCTCGTCGAGATGGATGGGCGCTATCACCTGCAGTAGTCTTTTGGAGTTGCAGACGGTTACGATAAAATAGACCAATTAAACGCAGATGCAGTAACTGGAGGAGAGCCATATGGCTGATCTCATGGAATATGTAAACGTACTGGCCGACCAGATCGGCCCGCGACCAGTCAGCACGGAGGAAGAGCACCAGGCGTCGCTCTACATCGCCCAGGAGCTATCCGATGATGGCCTCGACGTGAGCGTCGATGAGTTCGCGACACCGTCAGGCGTGCGCTGGCCCTACGTTCTCGCGTATGTTGCGTCTGCCCTTGGTACGGTCATTTCCGGCATTGGCATTTTCGTGCCCGGCATCTCGCTCAGCATGTTCATCATCGGTCTCATCCTCGTGGCTGCTGGCCTCTTCATCTACTTCACCGAGAACAACAACAATCCCATTCTCTCCAAGATGCGCGCAAGCGGCGTCTCTCAGAACGTCGTGGCAAAGTACGTGCCCGCGAGCATGGTCCACGATTCGCGCCGTCGCAAGAAGATCATCATCGCCGCGCATGTCGATACCGTGCGTGCTCAGCCCGAGGCATCGCCCCAGCTCATCGGCCATGCACCGCTGTTGCACAAGATCATCTTCTATTGCATGGTCGGGCTTGTCGCCGTGCTCTTCATCAGGTTGCTGCCGCTTTCCTGGCCCGAGGTCATCGACACGGTTCTCTGGGTCATCTCGCTCATCGCGAGCGTTTACGTGCTGGCTGCGGCTGCCTGCATCGTTGCAAGCCGCTTCACGCCCTACATTTCGGGCGGCAATGACAACGCATCGTCCATCGCGGTGCTCCTGTCCGTTGCCCGTCTGCTCGTTAATCCCGATGAGCGCGAGCGCTACATGAGGGATCACTCCTTCAGGTTCGGGCTTGTCGAGGAGGAGGAAGACGACGGCGCAATGGGCCCGGTCGACTCCTTCGCACCTTCCACCGGCGGCGATGAGCCTGTCATGCACAGTGCCGAGGAGGCATACGCCGAGGGCCTCATCCCCGAGGGCGTCGAGGTCACCTATGACGACGACGGCGTGCGTGCCGATGCGACGGTCGCCTTCCCCGCGCTCACGCCCGAAGAGCAGCTCGATGTCCTGGCTGATACGGCTGCCGAGGAGCTGCATCTCGATACCGTTTCGACTGACGCCTTCTCGCTCGATGATGTCGAGTTCGAGCAGGAGGATGCCGAGGTCGTGCCGGCAAAGCCGGGTGCGATTTCCGATATGCAGGTCCCCGATATCGACTTCACGCTCGACGAGGAAATCGACCAGGCAAACAAGAAGCCGGTCGAGCGGCTTGACGATGCCGTGATTTTTGCCGAGTACATGGGCAACGACGACGAGCATCATGACGAGGCCGAGCTTGAGCTCGAGGCTGAGATTGCGGCCGAGGCTACACAGGCTGGCGAGGAACCCATTGAGGTCGAGGCGCAAACCGAAGAAACACCGCAGGCCGTCGAGGTCGCCGCAGAAGAGGTAGTCGAGGAGGAGCCTCCCGCTCCGGCCCCCGTCTACGCGCCCATCGAGACGCCGATACGCTCGCACGACGAGGGCCCGCAGGTCGCGCGCCCCGTGCCCTCGTGGTATGCCGCCGCCAAGGAGAAGGCCGCCAAGGATCTCGAGAAGAAGGCCGTCGCCGCGCCTCAAGACGAAGATGCTCCCGTGCTTTCGTATCGCTCGCGTTTTGCTGACGCTCCTGCCGCCACGGGCGGAGCGCGCGTGCAGCAAGCCGAGGCTGAGCCCGAGACCGAAGAGATTTTCGATGCCGAGCATCCGGTGACCGAAGAGGTCGTCGATGCCGTGATGGCCGAGGTCGTCGAGACGGCCCAGGCCGAGGAAGCCGCCGCCGAGCAGCACGAGGAGCAGGCGGCAGAGATCGTCGAGGCCGTTGCAACCGCCATCAATCTCGACATCCCGGATGACCAGCTCGACGAGTTGAGTCCGGATGCGAGTGGCTTGTTCACACGTGTCGAGGTCAAGACCGAGGCAAGCGCCGAGGAGAAGGCCGATGCCCCGCGCAAGCAGCAGCTGACTTCGCGCATTCCCAACATCGGCTCGTCGGATGACAAGGAGCGCGAGGAGCGCAAGATGGCGCACGAGAGCCTTGCCGCTCGCGCATCGCGCCCCGAGCTGCAGAGCATCCCCGTCGTCGACTCCGGAGAGGAGCAGGCCGACTTCGAGGAAATGGCCGTCGAAGAGGAAGTTGTCGAGGTCGCTCCGGCAATCGAGTCCGTGATTCCCGCCACGGCCAAGGCGCAGCGCAAGAAGCCGACGGCGCGTCACGTCACGCAGCAGTTTGTGCCGACGCGCGCCACGCACAATCGCGACATCCACCTGGGGGAGAACCGCCAGGAGGCGCCGGTCAGCTCCACCTTCGAGGATACCCCGCAGGCTACGCCCGACTACGATCCCTTCGCGCCCAAGGACGAAGCCGCCTCGAGCGAGCGTAGCTCGCGCCCCGCGCCACGCCAGCGCACGAGCGGCTACTCCGCAGCCTACAGGCAGACGAGCGAGACGGTCGTTCCTGCTGCCAATACGTCCTCGTTCCCGTCACTCACCGGCTCGTTCCCCGCCCTTTCGGGCGCGATGCCCGTGATTGATGCCGGCGATTTTGCCGACACGGCCGACAACAGCGTGATTGCCGATGACGCTGCCCTCGACAGCTTCATGGCTGCCGGACAGACGACCGAGATCAACATCCCCGAGTCTCGTTTCCGCAATGCGGTCGACAAGGTGGGCGGCCTGTTCAACCGCAAGAACAAGAACGGTGCCGAAGACTATGATACAGGTGGCGCGGACCCCTGGAGCGACGAGGACGATTACGGATGGAAGGGCGGCGGCTACTTCGAGGAAGAGGCCGAAAGCGCCTATGACGCCGTGCGTCAGCGCGCGGCCCAGATTCGCGAGTCCGTCGTGTCCATGACCGAAAACGACCTGCTCGACAAGGAGGTCTGGTTCGTCGCGCTCGGTGCCTCCGGCGCTGGTGCCCAGGGCATGAAGAACTTCCTTGACTTGCATTCTTCCGAGTTGCGCGGCTCGCTCATCATCAACCTCGAGGCCGTGGGTGCTGGCACCATTTCCTACATCGACGTCGAGGGCACGGGCAAGCCCCGTCGCGCCGACCGTCGCCTCATGAGCCTCGTCAAGAAGGCCTCCAAGGAGGTGCGCGGCACCGAGATGAAGGCAAAGAGTCTCGAGTGGCGCAATACCGATGCAACACCGGCCATGATTGCCGGCATGCGCGCCCTCACCGTCATGGGCTTTGCCGATAACGGTGTCGCTCCCGTGGATTGGCATACGGCCGAGGACACCGCCAATATTGTCGAAGAGGACAAGCTCGAGTACATGACTCGTCTGCTTCTCAAGGTTATCGAGAACTCCTAGAAGGTACGGTCAAAAGGAAAGGGGCTTTCATGCCGGATCCCAAAATCAAGCGCGCTATTATCTCACTCACCGATAAATCGGGCATCGAGGATTTCGCGCGTGCCCTTGTCGATGAGTTTGGCGTCGAGATCGTGAGCACGGGTGGCACTGCCAAGGTGCTCGAGCAGGCGGGCATTCCCGTCGTTGCCATCGACGAGCTCACGGGTTTTCCCGAGATGATGGACGGCCGCGTGAAGACCCTGCATCCCAAGGTGCATGGCGGTTTGCTCGCGCGCCGCGACCTTGCAAGCCACATGAAGGACGCAGAGGATAACGGCATCGGCATGATCGACATGGTGGTCGTGAACCTCTATGCCTTCGAGGCGACCATCGCCAAGCCCGACGTCGACTATCAGGACGCCGTCGAGCACATCGACATCGGCGGCCCCTCCATGCTGCGCAGTGCGGCCAAGAACCATGCGTCTGTCACTGTCGTCACCAATCCGGCGATGTACGATGCCATTCTGTTCGAGATGAGGAACAACGATGGCGCGACTACGCTCAAGACCCGCAAGGATCTTGCCCTCGAGGTCTTCCGCCTCACGAGTGCCTATGACAACGCCATCTACTCCTGGCTGCACAACGAGCTGGTCGAGGAGGGTCCGTTCTGGGAGGACGAGCGCGTCGTCCTTCACAAGGAGGCCGATCTTCGCTACGGCGAAAATCCCCACCAGCACGCTGCGTTCTACAAGCGCAAGCGCGTGGGCGTTCCTGGTCCTGCCCCTGAGGCCGACGAGCACACCCTCGCTGCGGCCGAGCAGCTGCAGGGCAAGGAGCTCAGCTACAACAATTACCTCGACACCGATGCCGCGTGGGCTTCCGTGCGCGAGTTCGACATGGGCGTGCCCACCTGCGTCATCATCAAGCATCTCACGCCGTGCGGCATCGCCAGCGGAAAAACCATGCTGGAAGCCTACAAGGATGCATGGGCGTGCGACACCGTGAGCGCCTTCGGTGGCGTCATGGCCTTCAACCAGACGGTTACCGAGGACGTTGCCCGTGAAATCGTCGAGGTCAACAAGCAGTTCATCGAGGTTGTCATCGCTCCCGATTACGACGAGGGGGCATTGAAGATCTTCTCCCAGAAGGAAAACGCCCGCATTCTGCGTACCGGCGGCATCAATCCCCCGGGCGGGGATCCGGACATTCGTGCGGTCGAGGGTGGCGTCGTCATGCAGACCGTCGACACGGTTAGCGAGGACTACACGGAGTTTTCGTGTCCCACCACGACAAAGCCGACTGACGAGCAGATGGACGCCATGCTCTTTGCCTGGAAGTGCTGCAAGTGCGTGAAGTCCAACGCGGTCATCCTGACCAAGGGTACTCGCACCGTGGGCATTGGCGGCGGCCAACCCAACCGCGTGAATTCCGCGCGCATCGCCGTCGAGCA
Organism: Coriobacteriia bacterium; assembly: GCA_003149935.1. Taxonomy (NCBI): domain Bacteria; kingdom Bacillati; phylum Actinomycetota; class Coriobacteriia; species Coriobacteriia bacterium. The sequence continues at coordinate 161,557 of QAMH01000007.1, forward strand.
GGCGGGCGATGAGGCCAAGGGCGCCGTTGCCGCGAGTGACGCGTTCCTGCCCTTCCCCGACACGCTTGAGGTCCTGCGCGATGCTGGCGTCACGGCGCTCATCCAGCCGGGCGGCTCGATTCGCGACGACCTCTCCATCGAGTGTGCCGACGAGGCCGGTATGCCGATGGTCTTCACGGGGCACCGTCACTTCAGGCATTAGACAGTTCTATTGCATTGACCAGGATATGAGACAGCGTGCCAGGCACGCTGTCTCACTGCAAGAAAATTGCGATTTTGTGAGACCAGCAGGCCCGCTGTGCAAGAAAATTGCGATTTTGTGAAGCGGTAGACGCAATCACCTTCACATAATCGCAAAAAACGTGCATGTGAATTCGCTTGCTCTCACACAATCGAAAAAAATATGCACAGGGATGTAAAAATGAGACAGCGTCCCTGTCCATTTGTCTCATTTGGGGAGCGTACATGGCCGAAGAGGCGATTCCATATAACAAAGTCGGGAATTCGAAGCCCGAGACCGTTGCAGACGTGGCAGAAAGCGAAGGCATCAGCGAGGAGGAATGGCGCGCGCAAAACCTGCCGTCCTCCAAGCTTGAGTTTCGTTGGCGCTATACCAACAAGACCATTCATCTCTATGAGCGTCGCCTGCGCTCGCTTGCCGCATTCAATGTGGGCCCTGCGGTTCAGGCATGGGTACGCTCGCGCCTGGAGTGGGTGCGCGATAACAAGCTCTATGAAATGCCCGATGGTGTCATCGTCCTTACCGTCGATCCCGAGGGTATGGTTGACGTGCGGCTCGAGGAACTGAGCCCAACTCCGCAATTCACCCGTGCGATGCTCGATGCAAGCGACGTGCCCGGTACGCTATGGGTTGCTAAGGGTGACGAGCTCTACACGGAAGCGTCATCCAACCATGCCGCTGACACCTTTGTCCGCGATCTCGCAAAGACGCTTGGTTACACCCTTACCCAGGACGAGCTTGAGTTCGGCGAAAGCGCGGAAGTCTTTGCCGTAAGCGACGAGTTCGGCATCGTCCCCGTGGAGGGCACGACCGGCCCTGTCGTCACCAAGCTCTCCGAATGCTTCGATAGGCTCTGGAGCCTGAATAAATAGAGGCATTGAGATACAATCATAGGCTCGTGATTGTCCGTGTCTCAAAGTAGTTAGTAGGCAAAAGGAGCGCCCGTGGCTATAGAACCGAAGCAGGTCGTCGAAGCACTTTCGATGGTGACGCAGCAGCATCTCGATATCCGCACCATTACGCTGGGGCTCTCCTTGCGCGGATGCGTACACGAGGACATCGACGTCATGGCGCAGCGCGTCTACGACCGTCTCACGACGGCAGCCAAGGACCTCGTGCCCTGCGCCGAGCAGCTCGAACGCGAGTTCGGCATCCCCATCATCCACAAGCGCATCGCGGTTACGCCCATCGCCGAGATTTGTGGAGCGACGACAGCCGAAGACCTCACGCCCATCGCCGCCGCGCTCGATCGTGCCGGCAAGGAAGTCGGCGTCAACTTTATCGGCGGCTTCTCCGCGCTCGTGCAAAAGGGCATGAGCGATAGCGACCGCCGTCTCATCAATAGCATTCCGCATGCCCTGTCGAGCACCGATATCGTCTGCTCGAGCGTCAACATCGGCTCGACCCGCGCTGGCATCAACATGGACGCGGTGCTGCGCATGGCTCAGGTCATCCGCGAGTGCGCCGAGGTCACGGCCGACCGCGACTCCATCGCCTGCGCCAAGCTCGTCGTGTTCTGCAACATGGTCGAGGACAATCCCTTCATGGCCGGCGCCATGCACGGTAGCGGCGAGGCCGGCGAGGTCATCAACGTCGGAGTCAGTGGGCCGGGCGTCGTCAACGCCGTGCTCGAGGACCTGCCCAAGGACGCTTCGATGACCGAGGTTGCCGAGGCCATCAAGGCGACGACCTTCAAGATCACTCGTGCCGGTGAGCTCATCGCGCGCGAGGCGGCCAAGCGTCTGGGTTACGAGAAGGGCATCCTTGACTTGTCGCTTGCCCCCACGCCTGCCCGCGGCGATTCGGTGGCGCAGATTCTCGAGACCATCGGTGTGGGCCAGGTAGGCGGCCCGGGAACGACGGCGGCGCTTGCGCTGCTCAACGACGCGGTCAAGAAGGGCGGCGTCATGGCGAGTTCGAGCGTCGGTGGTCTATCAGGCGCCTTCATCCCCGTCAGCGAGGATGCGGGCATGATCAAGGCAGCCGAGGACGGCGTCCTTTCCATCGAGAAGCTCGAGGCCATGACCTGCGTATGCTCCGTAGGGCTCGACATGATCGCGATTCCCGGTGACACGACCGTCGAGGCCATTGCCGGCATCATCGCCGACGAAGCCGCCATTGGCATGATCAACACCAAGACTACCGCCGTGCGCGTAATTCCGGCCATCGGCAGGGCCGCTGGTGAGACCCTGCACTTCGGCGGTCTCCTCGGTGAGGCGCCTGTCATGCCGGTCAACACGCATGCGGGCACGGTGTTTGCGCATCGTGGCGGACGTATCCCCGCCCCCATCAACTCGCTCAAGAACTAGTCGTCCATACGCCTGAGGAGACGCATATGAGTACCCAGGACAGCAAACAGGACACGCTCAGGATTGGTGTTGACGTAGGCTCGACGACGGTCAAGCTGCTCGTGCTCGACCCGAACGACGAAATCGTCTTCAGCGTGTATCGCCGCCACCATTCCGATGTTCGCGCGACCATCGTCGAGATCATCGACGAGGCGCTCGAAGCCGTGGGGGATGGCAACGCGACTATCACCATCACGGGCTCGGGCGGCCTGCTGCTGGCCAATTGGCTCGGCGTGCCCTTCGTGCAGGAGGTCATCGCCAACAAGACGGCCATCGAGCGCATCATTCCCGCTACCGACGTTGCCATCGAGCTCGGCGGCGAGGACGCGAAGATCATCTACTTCGATGGCGGCATCGAGCAGCGCATGAACGGCACCTGCGCCGGTGGCACGGGCGCCTTCATCGACCAGATGGCGGCCCTGCTCAACACCGATGCCTCCGGCTTGGACGAGATGGCCAAGGAGCACAACATCATCTACCCCATCGCGTCGCGTTGCGGCGTGTTTGCCAAGACCGACGTACAGCCCCTGCTCAACGAGGGCGCCAAGCGCGAGGACATTGCCGCGTCGATCTTCCAGGCCGTCGTCATGCAGACCATCTCGGGTTTGGCCTGCGGCCGCCCCATTCGGGGCAACGTTGCCTTTCTAGGTGGCCCGCTGCATTATCTGCCGCAGCTGCGCCAGCGCTTCATCGAGACGCTCGAGCTCACCGACGCGACGACCATCATCCCGGAGGAATCGCACCTCTTCGTCGCGCGCGGTGCGGCGTTTGCCTCCGAGGCCAATGATGACATCGTGAGTCTCGCCGAGCTCAAGGAGCGCATGAGGAACCTGGGTAGCATCCAAGGTAGCGAGGTCCAGCGCCTCGAGCCGCTCTTCGCAAACGAGAGGGATTACGAGGCGTTCAAGAAGCGCCATGCCAAGGCAACCGTTCCCAAGGCGAGCCTTGCCGATTATCGCGGCGTGGCGTATCTCGGCATAGATGCCGGCTCCACGACACTCAAGTCGGTGCTCGTGGGCGAGAAGGGCGAGATCCTCTATAGCTACTACGTCAACAACAAGGGTGATGTGCTCGGCGCGGCTCGCGCCATGCTCGGTGATCTCTTCGATCAGATTCCACGCGATGCGGAGGGCAATCCGCTCGTGACCATCGGGCATGCCACCACGACGGGCTACGGCGAGGCACTGCTGCTCGAGGCCATCCAGGCCGACTCCGGTGAGATCGAGACGGTCGCGCACTTGCGTGGCGCGCGCGAGCTCTGTCCCGACGTCGACTTCATCCTCGATATCGGCGGCCAGGACATGAAGTGCATGCACGTCAAGGAAGGCGTCATCGAGCACATCATGCTCAACGAGGCCTGTTCGGCAGGCTGCGGCTCCTTCATCGAGGCCTTCGCGACCTCGCTCAACATGCCCATCGAGGAGTTCGCCGCCGAGGCGCTCAAGGCCGAGGCCCCCGTCGATCTGGGCAGTCGCTGCACGGTGTTCATGAACTCCCGCGTCAAGCAGGCGCAGAAGGAGGGCGCGACGCCGGCCGACATCTCGGCGGGCCTGTCGTACTCCGTCATCAAGAACGCGTTGTTCAAGGTCATCAAGCTGCGCGATGCTTCCGAGCTGGGCGAGCATGCGGTGGTCCAAGGCGGCACCTTCCTCAACGATGCCGTGCTCCGTGCTTTCGAGAACCTGAGCGAGCACGATGCGATTCGCCCCGACATCGCCGGCAACATGGGCGCTTGGGGTGCCGCGCTATTAGCACGCGATCGTGCGACGGGCGCGAGGTCGACGCTGCTGCGCCCCGAGCAAATCGACGAGCTCAAGATCAAGCACACGGCGGTGCGCTGCGGACGCTGCGAGAACAACTGCCTGCTCACCATCAACGACTTCGGCATCGACGAGGAGACGGGCAAGCATCGTCGCTTCATCACGGGCAACCGCTGCGAGCGCGGCGCCGGCATCAAGAAGCCGGCCAAGGAAGTGCCCAATCTCTTCGCGTACAAGGACAAGCTGCTCTTCGACCGCGAACCGCTTGTCGAGGAAGCCGCCAAGTACGGCACGGTGGGCATTCCGCGTGCACTCAACATGTACGAGAACTACCCGTTCTGGCACAGCTTCTTCACGCATCTGGGCTATCGCGTGGTACTCTCGGACCCCTCCACGAAGAAGACCTACGAGGCCGGCATCGAGTCCATGCCTTCCGAGAACGCCTGCTATCCGGCCAAGCTGTCGCACGGTCACATCATGGACTTGCTCGACAAGGACGTGGACTTCATCTGGATGCCCTGCATTCGCTGGGAGCGCCAGGAGGACGAGGGTGCGAACAACCACTACAACTGCCCCATCGTCATGAGCTATTCCGAGGCGCTCAAGCTCAACATCGACGAGCTCGAAGACAGCCGCACGCAATTCCTCAACCCGTTCATTCCCTACGACGACAAGAAGGCTCTCAAGAAGCGCCTCTTCGAGCATCTCGTGAAGAAGCGCAAGGAAGACCTCAAGGCCCAAGGTGTCGATGTGCTGGCCATGCAATGGCCCACGCGTGTCGAGATTTCCGATGCCATCGACCTTGCGTGGCAGGCGGACCTCGACTTCAAGTCGACCATGCGCGCCAAGGGCGAGGAGACCCTACGCTGGATCGAGGAGAACAACGGCCACGGCATCGTGCTGGCGGGTCGTCCCTATCATATCGACCCCGAGATCAACCACTCGCTGCCCGAGCTCATCTGCGGCTATGGCATGGCCGTGCTCACCGAGGATTCCGTGGCGCATCTGGGAGAGCTGCAGCGCAATTTGCGCGTGTACGACCAATGGATGTACCACACGCGCCTCTACAACGCAGCCAAGGTCGTCACCCAGCGAAGTGATCTCGATCTCGTGCAGATGAATTCCTTTGGCTGCGGTCTCGACGCACTCACCACCGACGAAGTGCAGGAGATCATCGAGGGGAGCGGCAAGGTCTACACCGTCATCAAGATTGACGAGGTCTCGAACCTGGGTGCGGCACGCATCCGCATTCGCTCGCTCATGGCCGCACTGCGCCAGCAGGAGGAACTGCGCGAGATGCCCGTGCAACCCGGCAAGAGCACGGCGGCTGTCGACATCGCGGCAAGTTCCGTCGAGACGCTGCGCACGGACAGGGGCGACGCGACTTCCGTCGACGTCGAGCCCGAGCTGCCAAGCGAATGTAGCATCGATTTCGACTTCACGCCCAACCGTGACGCGGCATCGACCGAGTTCCCACGTGCCGAGTATACGAAGGAGATGCAGGATGCGGGCTACAAGATTCTCGCTCCGCAAATGTCGCCCATCCACTTCGAGCTGCTCGTGCCCATCTTCCATCACTACGGCTATAACATGGAGCTGCTGCCGAGCGTGGATCCGTCGGCCGTGGATGCGGGCCTCAAGTACGTGAACAACGATATCTGCTATCCATCCATCCTCGTCACCGGCCAGATCATGGAAGCGGCCACCAGCGGCAAGTACGACATGGACAAGACGGCTTTCATCATCACGCAGACCGGTGGCGGTTGCCGCGCGACCAACTACATCTCGCTCATCCGCAAGGGCCTGCACGAGGCGGGGCTTGACCACGTACCGGTCATCTCGCTGTCGTTCAATGACACGGGCGAGCGCAACTCCGGCTTCGAGGTCACTCCCACGATGCTCAAGACGGCTGTGCCGGCGCTTATCCTGGGCGATTTGCTCATGATGTGCCTGTATCGCGTGCGTCCCTACGAGGAGGTTCCGGGCAGTACCGACAAGCTCTTCCGCAAGTGGATGGATTACCTCAAGGAAAACGTGTGCGACTTCAAGTGGAAGGATGTCAAACGCGCCATCAAGGAAATCGTGCACGACTTCGACACGCTGCCCTGCGTCAACTTCGGAAGTAAGCCGCGCGTGGGCGTCGTGGGCGAGATTCTCGTGAAGTTCCATCCCACGGCAAACAACCAGATCGTGCAAATCATCGAGGAGGAGGGCTGCGAGGCAAACGTGCCCGGCCTTGTCGACTTCTTCCTCTTCGGCATGCTCAACCCGGCGTTCAGGCACCAGGAGCTCACGCCCAACCTCAAGAAGTACGTGGGCGCCAAGGGCGTCGTCGCCTTTTTCGAGAAACTGCGCGACCCGGTGCGCAAGGCGCTGGCCGCCTCCGAGCGCTTCGAGCCCATCATGCATATCGAGGACATCGCACAGGGCGCAAGCGACATCATCGACCTGGGCAACACCATGGGCGAAGGATGGCTGCTCACGGGCGAGATGGTCGAGCTCGTGAAGGAGGGCACGCCCAACATCGTGTGCTGCCAGCCCTTTGCCTGCCTGCCCAACCACGTCGTGGGCAAGGCCGTCATCAAGGAGATGCGCCGCCAGTACCCGCAGAGCAACATCGTTGCCGTGGACTATGACCCGGGTGCCAGCGAGGTCAACCAGCTCAACCGCATCAAGCTCATGATCGCCGTTGCGTTCAACAATCAGAAGGAACAGGCCGAGGAGCAAGCCGCACAGGTCATGGAGTGTGTCGAGGAAGACGCTGCGAGGGCCTAGGGTGGGCGCGAGGTCCGCAGACACCCCGCGCTTCGACGTTGCCCAGTTCGTGAGCGACAACTGCGTGGCCATCTGCATGCTGTTGGCCATCGTCGCACTGTCGTTCACCGGCGTCGGAAACGCCATGTTCGTATGCGCACTCGGCGCGATGCTCTGCGTCGCCATTCTCACGAAGCGCAGCATGAAGCTTGACCTGTGGATCTTCATACCGCTCGTCATCTACATCGCCATAGGCGCCGTCGCGACCTTCGCCACCTACGGAACCCTGACCGAAGGCTACGTATGCGTGGAGGTGGTTTTCCTCGCAATCTACCTGGCCATAGCCAGCATGGGTGATGAGGAGGCGCTCCTCATGCGTCGGGGATGCGTTGCCTGGGCCATCGTGGCGGCCGCCGTCGCCATCGTGCTCTTCGCCTGCAACGCGTTCGGCGGTGTGGTGTCCCGGCTGAGCTGGCCGCTTTCCGGTGCGAATGCCGAGGGCATCTTTCTGGTGATTGCCTGGTTCGCCCTGCGTGCCCTCAAGTCCGATGAAACACCCGACCGCGTCTTGCGCCACGGTGAGCCCATCATTCTCGTGGCCCTTGCCCTCACGCTTTCGCTCGGCAGCTTTGGCGCCCTCGTTATCGGTGCCATCGCGATGCTGCTCTACGGCAAGCGCGACCGGACCTGGGGTACGGTGGGTGCCGACGCCGCCGTCATGGTCGTCAAGCTCGCGATTGGGGTGGGGACGGGCCTATGCCTGTACCTTGCGCCATCCTGGGGCGACCTGCCGCTTTTCAACGTCGTCACGCTCGCCTACCTCGCTGTGCTCGTGGTGTTCTGGCCCCGTCTTGATGACTACCTGCGGACGCACATGCGCCTTACGGTGCCCCTTGCCATCCTGGGACCCCTCCTTGCCGTCGTCGCCGCATGCATTCGCGGCAGTGCGCCGGCAACTTTCGTCGAGCGCCTTGAGATGATGGGCAACGGCTTTGGCTACCTGTCCGTCAATCCGCTCTTCGGCGTCGGCCCCTACCAGTGGCGCATGCTGAACATGGCGGATGGCGACACGTACTTCAACACCTGGCACATCCACAACAGCCTGCTGCACATCTCCGTGGAGTTTGGCCTCATAGCGGCGCTTATGTTGCTGGTCATCGTCGTGCGCTTCTTTCTCAAGCGCCGCAATCCCGAGCAACGTGGTGGCTTCATCGCCTTCTTCGTCCACAATATGTTCGACACGAGCTTCTTCTTCCCGGCAATTACCGGTCTTATGATGGTGACGGCGGGCTCCCCGCGAGAGACAGGGGCGTGCCTGTGCGGCGCACCGGTCAAGATTCTTGCCGGGGCCTTTGCCCTGGGGTTTGCCGCTCTTGCCCTCTGCTACGCGCTGGGAATCTAGGGAGGTGGAGCCATGGGAGACGATGTGAGATACGATGCTGCCGCCCCAGGTGCCCCAGGGCATCCATGGCGTGTCGCGCGCTTGCTGCTCGCCGGCTTTGTCGTCCTCGTCATGGCTGTGGCCGTTCTCTGCATTGCCGAATACAGCTCCCTGCCCGACAACGTTGATCGTGTGCTGACGCAGGAGGAACAGGCGCAGGTCATCGCCGATAACAGTCCGCTTACCGATTATGTGATGTTGAGTCCCAACGCGGATTTCCCACGCGATGACGACATCACGAAGATCACGATCCACCACATGGCCGGTGACCTTTCCCTCGAGGAGCTGGGTAGCCGCTTTTCTGACCGTGACCGGCGCGCATCCTCCAACTATGCCATAGACAGCGATGGTAATGTGGCCCTTTACGTCGAGGAGAAGAACCGGGCCTGGACCTCGAGCGACCGGGAGAACGACGAGCGTGCCATCACCATTGAGGTGGCCAACGACGAGGCGGACGGGGATTGGCACGTGAGCGATGCCGCTTACGACGCGCTCGTCGAGCTCTGCGTCGACATCTGCAAGCGCAACGACATCACCGAGTTCACTTACACGGGTGATGAGAGGGGCACGTTGACGACCCATCGCATGTTCAATCCGGATACGATATGTCCCGGTCCGTATCTCAACGGTAAACTCCCCGCCCTTGCCCGTGAGGTCAACGCTCGCTTATAATAGCTACCTTGGAATTACTGTCGCTATTTCCTCCTTGAGCGGGGAAAACGACTGAGAGAAGACCTTCGTGAGACGAGGAGGTTGTGGCGTATGAGTAGTGCAAACGTCGAGGCGCAGGGAGCTTCCAGGCGGAAGTTCGTCCCCATGGCAATAGTGGCGATCATGGCCGTTTTGGTGGGTGTTGCCATAGCATTTGCCGCAATAGCCAACGGCTATGAGGGTGGCAGCTACAATCCCGTCCTAAAGCCGGTGTCCGTCGAGAAACAGCTCGAGCCGGGGACGGAGTCCTCGGGCGACACGCTGTTCGATTTCGAGCTGACCGTCTCGCCCGAGTACGTCAATGACGAGCTTAACCAGATTGACAAGGACACTAAAGGCTCCAAGGTCACGTCAGTCGAGGGTGTTGTCTACGACGTCACCTATGATGACGCCGGAAAGGCCATCCTTACGCCCGCCGCCGTTGATGCCGGTAGCGCTTCGGAAGCTGCTACGATCAATGGCATGACGGCCGTAACAGACGCGATAGACGATTATGGCAATCCCGTTCTGGGCATGGTGACTCTTGGCATCAAGGACCATACAGTTAGATTCTCGCTCAAGGCCGGCCAGCGCATCCTCTTCGAGAACATGCCATTTGCCTATGATGATGCCTACGATAAACATGGCAATAAAAAGGATAGCAACTTCATCGTGAAGGAGCTCATCGGTTACGACAGTGCCGCTGCTAAGGCCGGCTACGACTTTTCGGGAGTCGAGGTGCGCCCCGATGCTGCAAAAGGCACGATCGATGGCACGGGCACCACTGCCAAGACCGCTTATGACAACTACAAGGAATATCTATACACGTATTACGATGATGATGACAATGTGGTGAATGAACCTAATTGCGGTAAAGACGATTACGATTATAAATATACGTTCTTTGACGCGAATGGTAATGAAATTGCTGATCCAAACTGTGGTTCGGATGACTATTACAGCGATATATATTTCAATAACGATACTGATCCGGCGACTGCAAATTGGTATTTCAACATTAATCAAAATGGCTGGGTCTACTACGATTTTGATGGAAATGTCGTTGATGAGCCGAATACTAGTGCCGGAGAGACTGATAAGGGCGGTGGCTATGTTGTAGATGGCAAATTTGTTGCGCTCTGCAGTGAGGTTCGGTTTTATTACGATAAAGATCACAAAGAAGTGACGCCTAATTGGTCATGGTATCAATATGGCGAAGAGTACATCACCCACGCCACCGAGGTCGTCTTCACCAACAAGAAGGTGCTCGACCCGAGACCGCTAAAGGTCACCAAAAACGTCGAGAAGTCTGCAGATGACGCAAAGGATGACCCCAATGCCGTCTTCAATTTCGAGCTCATCGTTTCACCCGAACACGGGAAAGACGTGTCGTATAAGGGTCGCAAGGTTTCCGGCAAGCTTGTCGATGCCGCTGGAAACGCGGTGACATCGGAGTACGTCTTCGAGGAGAATCATGCGATTACCTTCAGCCTGCGCGCAGGCGAGAGCATCGAGTTCGCGGGCATGCCCTTTGCCCTTGACGACAAAGACGGCACGTACATCATCAAGGAGCTTTCCTACAAGGCAAAGGAAGGCACGGAGGAGCAGCCCGCTGCCTCATATAAGTTTGGCACTGTCAGTGCCGACAAGGGCACGTGTGCCGTCACCAAGGACGGGGATGCACATCATGACTCAAGTGCCCTGGGTACGGCCACCGGCATTCTGGGCGCCAATGGCCTGACGACCGTGACCGTCACGAACAGGCAGGTGACTCCGCCTTCGCAGGAGACACCGGTCGATGGCAAGACAAAGGTCACCATCTCCAAGATGCTCGAAGGTGTCGATGATCCCGATGCCACGTTTGATTTCGAGATGATTATTTCGCCTGAGTGGGCAACTCCGGAGCATTACATCGGAACGAATACCGAGCCCGTGTCCATTACCGGCACTGTTTACAACAAGAGTGACGGCAAGGAGATTGGTTCGAAGACATATAACGTGGTTCAGAACAGGGTGACGGGAATCGAACTCAAGGCTGGCCAGTACATCACCTTCGCGGATGTTCCGTACAAGCATGTCGAGGGCGAGCCGGGTGCCGTCATCGTCAACGAGCTTCTCGAGGGCGTTGTCGCAAAGAGCTACAGCCTGCAAGGTTACACGGTCGATACGGGCAAGGACCTTGGCTTTGGGCAGGCAACTCAGGACACGATCGTGAATACTGATAACACGTCCGTTTCCAGCCTGCTTGCGCCCAGCGGTGCAACGGATAAGACCGCCACGGGCGTCTATGGCGAGCTTGTCCTAGACGAGTCTGGCAATGGTGAGTTTGGCGTGACGTTTACCAACGCGCCTGCGGGTAGCAAGCTCACCGTGACCAAGAATCTCGAGGGCTTCGACTTTGGCAAGTACGACGAGGCAAACGTCGCCTTCAACGTGTACAGGTTCGATACCGAGGCGGACTGCGTGGCGTTTGTGAGGAACGGCAATGCGCAGAACGCCACCTGGAAAGGCACGCTTGCGATGCATCTGACCGCCAATGGCGTGCAGAGCACCGAGCTCACCGGTCTGGATGAGGGTTACTACGCCATCGAGGAGCTTTCGGCTACGAACATGAAGGTCGTCGATATCGCGCGCAAGCACGTGCATGTCACCGCTGGCGTTGGCGGAGAGTTCACCGTGAGCTTTAGCAATACGTTCGACGACCAGAACACCTACGAGAACGCCATCGTCAATTCCTACAAGAAGGTAATTGACAAGGATGGAAAGATTACCTGGCAGCGCTACAAAGACGGCGAGCCGGTGACCGACTAACCCACGGGGACGAAAGGAGGTTCCTCATGAAAAGCAGTTACCTTACCAAGCGCATTGCAGTCGCCGGTCTGGCAATCTGCCTGTTTGCCTTGACGACGGTCGGCATCTCCCTTGCGTATTACACGGATACGTCGAACGCTTCGGGATCGGTGCCCTTCGCGACTTCTCCCGGCACGGAGATCGAGGAGGAGTTCGATGGCATGAACAAGGACATCGCCATCAAGAACACGGGGGATGTTCCCGTGGTGGTTCGTTTCAAGGCTGTCTATCCTTCGGAGGAGTTCGCCTCGGTGTCGGTAGGGTCGACTTCGAGCAACTGGGTCGTCCTGAATTCGGACGATGGATGGATTTACTACGCGCAGCCGCTCATGGCGGGTGCCACGACGGAGCGCCTGGACGTCAACGTCAAGCCAAGCGATGACGCGCCCAGCAGCTTTGACATCACCGTATTCCAGCAACACGGTGTCGCCTATTACGAGGACGGCGCGCTTTGCGCGAAGTTTGGCGATAGCGTGATCTCGCTTGCAGAGGGCACCTTCGCCCCCGTCGGCGCCGCGAGCAATCTCTAGGACGGGAGGATAATCATGGAAAACGCTAAGAAGATCTCTTCCCGCACCCTCGCATTCATGGTGATCGGCGCACTGATTCTGTTTGGTCTGGGCGTTGTCGGAGTCGTCCAATCCTCGCGCGCGCAGCTTGCGTATTTTAGCGAGCAATACGTCGCGGGCATCGCGCAGACGCATCTGGGTGTGAACCTGACCGAAAACGGCGCCGTCGTCGAGGGCGAGGACGCCCTGCTTGGCCAGCTGCTCGCCGGTGATGACCAATTGGTTCCGGGTAAGGAATACGCCGAGGCCCTCTCGGTCAAGAACGATACCGATATGGGCGAGTACGTGCGCCTTACGGTGCGCAAGTACTGGGAGACGGCAGACGGCTCCAAGGCGCCTGCAATAGATCCCGCACTCATCGAACTCGTCTCTGCGAGCGAGGATTGGGTCTTGAACGAGGATGAATGCACGGACGAACGCCTCGTTTTCTATTACAAGGATGTGCTTGATCCGAATGCGAGCGCCGCCAGCCCCGCGGTGAGTGCCATCATGATCGATCCCAGCGTAATCGACCTGCTGGGCGACGATGCGAGCGTGCGCGTCGCGCTTTCGGCGCAAGTCGATTCGGTACAGACCAGCTATGCCGTCGATGCCGCCAAGAGCGCCTGGGGTGTTGACGTCAAGGCCCTGGGCCTTGGCTGGAACGAGGGAGCTAGCGAGTGAGTGCCGCGCGAGACATGACCAACGGGACAGGTTTCGTTGCGCGCGTGACGTGCGCCGCTGCCGCAGTGGCGTTTGCCGTCATCATCGGGTGCGCGGCGTTTGCGGGACTTCCCTCCACGGCATGGGCGGTGACGGATGGCTGGACCGTGACCTTCACGGGCAGCTCCATGACATCTGACGGCACGGCGGACATCAACAAGACGCTTTCCGGCATGCAGCCGGGTGATTCCGCGACCTTCGACGTGAAACTCCTCAACGATTGCAATGAGGAGGCAAGCTGGTACATGAAGAACTCGGTTCTCGAGTCCATGGAGACCGAGCTCGCAAAGGGCGGCTCCTACACCTATAGGCTCAGCTATACGGGGCCTGGTGGCAAGACCGAGACAATCATCGGCAACGAGACCGTTTCCGGCGAAGGCGCCGATTCCGAGGGCCTGTTTGACGCGACCACGGCAACGGGCGAATGGTTCTTCCTCGACAATCTTCCGGCGCATGGCCAGGGTTTGGTCACGCTCTACGTGGCGCTTGACCCCGAGTCTCATGGCAACAGCTATTTCGATACCGAGGCAAAGCTCCGACTCGAGTTCGCCGCGGAGGTTCCCGGCGGCAAGATGGTGACCCAGGACAAATCCAGCACCCCCGCGAATAAGGCCACCGGCGGCTCCAGGCTTCCCAGCACTGGCGATATGGTGAAGTTCGGTCTTCCGGTTGCCGTAGTGATTATCGCCCTCGTGGCATGGGTTGCCATTCGTAGGCGTTCGAGCACAAGGAAAGAAGGTGGCAAGTAATGACTGCTGCAAAACATACGATGCGACATCTTGGCGCTGCTCTGTTTGGCGTCGTCCTGACGCTTTTGCTTGCGTTGTGCATGGGACTTCCCGCAGCCGCCTTTGCGGCGCCCGACGATACCACGTACACCATCCGCCTGTATGGCGGAAATCGCGGTACGGTCAACGGCCAGGACATGGTCGAGTGGACTGGCGTGCACTATGGCGACACCGTCGATTTGGGGCAAGCCAACATTACTGTTACCGATGGCAAGTACTATGCGAAGGGCGCACGTCCAGCCGGTCTCGATAACGTGAAGGATGTTGTGTACGTCGCAGACGTTGACGCTAACGGCAAGCTCAGTGGCACTGTTACGGTGACCGAGGATGCCGATTATGTCATCGCGTACGGTGTCTTGGCCGATCGCGTTGAGTATACGGTGCGCTATGTCGATGCCGCGGGCAACGAGCTCGCCGCTTCCCAGAAGTTCATGGGCGACATCGGCGACACGCCGGCAACGGCTGCCCCGTATTTCGAGAACTACGTGCCCAATGCATATACGGCAACGCTCGCACTTACCGGAGATCCCGACCAGAACGTCATCACGTTCACGTACGCTCGCCTTGCCACGGGTTATACGACCGAGCAGAACGGTGACGGCACCATCGACGTGGTCACCCCAACAGGCGATCGCGTGGCGCTCACCCCGAGCCCGGCAACGTCTCTTCCGGCGGCAGCCGTGACTGCGGGCACGGCCGAGAGCGCCCAGAGCGTCGTTGCTCCTGACGGTACCGAGGTCATGACGGAAGACGGCACGCCCTTGAGTGCGCCGATCGAGAGCTTGACCATCACCGATGATGAGACGCCGTTGAGCTCTGCTGACGACATCGCGCAGGCCAACGCCGCATCGTCTGCCTGGAATAACTGGGTATCCATCGCCCTCATTGCCGGCGCTGTCGTTCTGTTGGTTGTGGCCTTCGTGCTCTGGCGGCGCAATCGCAGGAAAGAAGACTTCTAAGACGATTCGAGCCGAAAGCAGGTATGATTATACGGGTCCGCATGATGCGGGCCCGTTGCTATAGGAGGATCATTGGGCAAGCATAGCAAGAAGAGGCCGGTTTCGGCACGTATCCTGTCTGTCGTCGGTACGCTTATCATCGTGGTTGCATTGGCGCTCAGCGCGTTTCTGGTCATTCCCGCTGTTGCTGGCGTAAACATGTTCTGCATCGCCACGCAATCCATGGAACCCGAGATTCCTGTGGGTAGTCTGGTCTGCGTCGAGCGTGTCGATCCGCAAGATCTTGTGGCAGGAGACGTCATCACCTATGTTGACGCGCAAGATTCCAACGTTCCCGTGACCCATCGCGTTGTCGAGAACGACTTGGCCGAGTGGGAGCTCGTGACCAAGGGCGATGCCAACGAGCAATCCGATCCAATTACCGTTTCGTACGGCCAGGTGGTCGGCAAGGTTATCTTCAGCATTCCGCTGCTTGGCTATCTCGCGGTGGCTGTCTCGACGCCCGTTGGGAAAGTCTCCATCGCATTGCTCATCGTCGTAGGCTTGCTGTTGTGCATTGCTGCCGACAGGATAAGGCGACGCGCCTAGATAAGGCGAAAAGGAGCGTTTCATGGGCAACAAGAAGCGAGTCGTCGTGGTCGGAGGCGGAGCCGCCGGTTTGGTCGCGGCGATTTCCGCTGCCCGTGCTGGCGCACGGGTAACGATCGTCGAGGCCGGCAAGCGCGTGGGACAGAAGATCCTCAAGACGGGCAACGGCCGCTGCAACATGACCAATGCCAATATTCAACTCACCGATTACTACAATGGTGCTGCCGTCATGCCCTTGCTCGAGGCATATCCCAGCTCGCGCGTGCTCGGCTTCTTCGGCGAACTTGGTCTGCTTGTCACCGAGGAGGATCAGGGCCGCATCTATCCGTTTTCGAACACCGCCAACACCGTGCTCGACGTGCTGCGCGATGCCTGCAAGTGGAATAACGTTGACGTGCGCAACGGCCAGGAAGTTACCGAGATCGCCGCGGCGAAGCCTGGCTATCGCCTCACGTGTGCAAACAAGAGCACGTTCGATGCCGACGCCGTCGTCATCGCGACGGGTGGCGGCACGGACCTGCTCTCGGCCCTGGGGCATACGGTGGAGCCGTTTTCCCCGGTGCTCTGTCCCCTCAAGACCGACACCAAACCGCTCAAGGGCCTGGCAGGCGTGCGGGCTCGCGTACGTGTGAGCGGCTACGAGGACGAGGAGGCAGCCGAGCCGCGTATCGTGAGCTATGGTGAGGTGCTGTTTCGCGACTACGGTTTGTCTGGCATCGTCATCTTCGACATGTCGCGCGAGATCGGTGCAGGCGGCATCCTGAGCCTCGATTTCCTGCCACAGCTGAGTCCGAGCCAGTGTGTCAACTACTTTACGGCGAAGTACGCATCGCTTTCCACGAGCATCAACGAGCTCTTTGGCCGCACGCCCAACTTCACCGAGCTCATGTGCGGATGCTTTCACACACGTGTAAACGATGCCGTTGTGCGCATGGCGGGTTTCAAGCCTTCCGAGCCGGCGACAGCCAAGACGCTGCCCAAGATTGCGGCGACGGCAAAGGACTTTCGCGTGCGCGTGACGGGGCTTGCAGAGACCAATCAGGCGCAGGTGACGCGCGGTGGTGCTTCGCCCTGGGAGTTCGACTCGCTCACGCTCGAGTCGCGCCTCAAGCCGGGCATTTACGCCGCAGGCGAGACCATTGACGTGGACGGTCGCTGCGGTGGCTTCAACTTGCATTGGGCTTGGGCAAGCGGCATCGCGGCCGGCACCGCAGCTGCGAAATGAGACACATGGGACAGGTACATCTGTCTCACTGCATGCAGTGAGACAGATGTACCTGTCCCATGTGTCTCATCGCGAGGGAGGGTTTATGGAAATCGAGTACAAATGGGAGCTGCCTGACGAGGGCGTGCTCGCGGAGCTGCTCGGCGATGATGAGCTTGCCCCGATGCTGGGTGAACCATGCACGTTGCGCATGCGTGCGATCTACTACGATACCGTAGCCGAGGACGTGCGCCGCATGCGTGGTGGTTTGCGCATACGTCAGGAGAATGACGAGTCCGTGTGCTGCCTCAAGCTTGCTGCGCAGGCAAGCGGTGCGTGCAAGGCACGGCAGGAGTTCGAGGTTGCTGCCGACGATATCATCGAGGGGTTGGGGATGCTGCCCGATGTCGGCGCTCCGGCGGACGTATGCGAGATGTTGCTCGCGGCAAAGCCGCAGCCGACGTGCGAGACCGATTTCACGCGGCGTGAATATGTGCTCGCATGTGATGACTTCACGGCAGCGCTCGCTATCGACACAGGAGAAATGCGCCGACAAGGTCGCACGGCACCTATTCACGAGATGGAGCTTGAGCACCTGAGTGGCTCGGAGGAAGCATTTCACGCATGTGCAACCCGGATGCAAGAGCGCTTCGGGCTCGAAACGCAGCCTCTCTCCAAGCTCGCTCGTGCCATGGCGCTATAAATGAGATAGTTGCTCTGGGTAACTGTCTCATTTTCGCGGTGCTCTTGCGCTATCATTGTCTGCACTTCATATGAAATCCTGAGAGGAACGAACATGACTTGGAACAAACCCATGCCCGCACAGCCTGTTGTCGCTGTGGCTGGCGCAACGGGCGTCGTTGGCCGCGAGATGCTCAAGGTGCTCGAACAGCGCAATTTCCCGGCTGCGAAAGTCAAGGCGCTCGCATCTGCGCGCTCTGCTGGCAGCACGGTGTCGTTCAACGATGGCGAACTCGTGGTCGAGGAGATGACGCCGGCAAGCTTCGAGGGCGTCGACATCGCGCTTTTCGCCTGTGGCGGTGACACTTCCAAGGCGTATCGTCAGGCCGTGGTCGATGCGGGTTGCGTCATGATCGACAACTCAAGCGCATTTCGTACCGACGATGACGTCCCTCTCGTCGTGCCCGAGGTTAACGCGAAGGACCTCGAGTGGCACTCGGGCGTCATCGCCAACCCCAATTGCTCGACGATCGAGATGGTTGTTGCGCTCAAGCCGCTTTACGATCTCGCCGGTGGCATCAAACGCGTCGTCGTGAGTACCTACCAGGCTGCCAGCGGTGCCGGTCTCAAGGCCATGAACGAGCTCTACGACCAGACGCGTCAGTTCCTCGATGACGAGGAGCTCACCATCGAGGCGTTTTCCGACCAGATCGCGTTTAACGTCATCCCTCACATTGACGTGTTCATGGATGATGCCTACACCAAGGAAGAGTGGAAGATGGTCGTCGAGACCGCCAAAATCTTTGGCGATGCGGGCATCAAAGTAGCTCCGACGGCCGTGCGCATCCCCGTGCTGCGTTGCCATGCGGAAAGCGTGAACGTCGAGCTTAACAAGCCGGTCACGCCTGATGAAGCCCGCGATGCGTTTGAGGCTGCCGCGAGTGTAACGGTCATGGATGATCCGGGTGCCAACGTGTACCCCATGCCTGGCCTGCTGCAAGGCACTGATGACGTCTTCGTTGGTCGTATTCGCCAGGATCCCACGGTCGAGGGTGGTCTCGCTTTCTGGCTCGTCATGGATCAGATTCGCAAGGGCGCGGCGCTCAACGCCGTCCAGATTGCCGAGGAGCTGCTCCCGTAGGGGCCTTCGCAAATCATCAATTAAAGAAGAAGGAGGCGGGTCACATGACCCGCCTCCTTGCATGTGTGCGAGAGATCTAGCCGTTGATGGCTGCGTTGGTGGCAACGGCTACGGCGACGGTTGCGCCGACCATGGGATTGTTGCCCATGCCGATGAAGCCCATCATCTCGACGTGCGCCGGGACGCTCGAGGAGCCGGCAAATTGCGCATCGGAGTGCATGCGACCCATGGTGTCGGTCATGCCGTAGGAGGCAGGGCCGGCAGCCATGTTATCCGGATGCAGCGTGCGGCCCGTGCCGCCGCCGCTTGCGACCGAGAAATAGTCCTTGCCTAGCTCGATGCACTCCTTCTTGTACGTGCCCGCGACGGGATGCTGGAAGCGCGTGGGGTTGGTGGAGTTGCCCGTGATGGAAATATCCACGCCCTCATGGTGCATGATGGCGACGCCTTCACGTACGTCATCGGCGCCATAGCAGTGCACATCGCCACGCTCGCCTGCGGAGTAGCGGGTCTCGTTGACGACCTTGAGCTCGCCCGTGGCGTAGTCGAACTGCGTTTGCACATAGGTGAAACCGTTGATGCGGCTGATGATCTGGGCGGCGTCCTTGCCGAGACCGTTGAGGATGACGCGCAGTGGCTTCTTGCGTGCCTTGTTGGCGTTCTTCACGATGCCGATGGCGCCCTCTGCCGCGGCGAAGCTCTCATGGCCCGCCAGGAAGGCGAAGCACTCGGTCTCGTCGCGCAGGAGCATCGCGCCGAGGTTGCCATGGCCGAGGCCGACCTTGCGGTCGTCGGCGACGGAGCCAGGCGTGGTGAAGGCCTGCAGGCCGATACCGATGGCGCTGGCCGCCTCGGAAGCGCTTTTGACACCCTTCTTGATGGCAATGGCGGCACCAGCCGTATATGCCCAGGCTGCATCCTCGAAGCAGATGGGCTGTACGCTCTTGACGATGTCGTAGGGGAGCGGATCCATGCCGGCTTCCTTGCACACCTTCTCGGCATCGTCGAGGGTGCCCATGCCGTATTCCTTGAGCGTTGCGTTGATCTTGTCGAGCCTATGGTCCATGTTCTCGAACTCTGCCATGGTCTACTCCTTCCTCGGATCGATGACCTTGGCCGCTTCGTCAAATCGACCGTAGCTGCCCGTTGCGTCCTTGATTGCCTGGTTGGCGTCGACGCCGTTTTTGACGGCATCCATCATCTTGCCGAAGTTGACGTATTCATAGCCGATGATCTCGTCATTCTCATCGAGTGCAATATGCGTGACATAGCCCTCCGTGAGCTCGAGATAGCGCGAACCTTTGAGCTTGGTGCCGTACATGGTGCCGACCATCGAGCGATAGCCCTTGCCGAGGTCATCAAGACCGGCGCCGATGGGAAGGCCACCATCGGAGAAGGCGGTCTGCGTTCGTCCGTAGACGATCTGCAGGAAGAGTTCGCGCATGGCGGTATTGATGGCGTCACAGACGAGGTCCGTGTTGAGGGCTTCAAGCAGCGTTTTGCCAGGGAGGATTTCGCTTGCCATGGCAGCGGAATGCGTCATGCCCGAGCAGCCGATGGTCTCGACCAGAGCCTCTTCGATGATGCCGTCTTTGACGTTGAGGGTGAGCTTACAGGCACCTTGTTGCGGAGCGCACCAGCCGACGCCGTGTGTGAAGCCGCTGATGTCGGAAATCTCCTTCGCTTGAACCCATTTGCCCTCTTCGGGGATGGGGGCGGGACCGTGATAGGCTCCCTTCGCGACCGGGCACATGAGCTCGATCTCTTTTGAGTAGTACACCTTGAACTCCCTTCCATGCGAATTGCGCTATGGGTCGTGCAATTGGTGATTATATAGCATCTAAGCGGGAAAGATACCGCTTCGCTCCTTGACATTTCGTACAGCCACCGTATAATTTATAGTAGTTATTTACAGGTACCATATATAAACGGAGGAAGCCATGGGTCGTGAGGGCGAGCTTTTTGACAAGTACATGTTAATTCGTCAGATGGTGGAAGCTGTTCGCAATAAAAACACCAGCAAGTTGGGCCCTCTTGGCGATACGACACGTGGTCGTGGTCGTGTTCTCGCGCTTCTTAAGCAGAAGGATGGCGTAAGCACAAAGGAAATGGCGACCGTCATGGGCATTCGTGTTTCCTCCCTCAACGAGGTTCTGGGTAAGATGGAGAAGGATGGCTATGTCGAGCGCTCCGCTTCTCCAGACGATAGGCGCGTCATGCTTGTCTGGCTTACGGACAAGGGCAAGGCTGTCGAGCTTCCGGATCAAAAGATGCCCGAAATCATCTTTGGCAAGCTCAACCAGGGCGCGCAAAACCAGCTCTGCATGTATTTCGAGCAGATGATTTCCTCGTTGCAAAGCGAGCTTGGAGAGGAAGGCGACGCTGTCAAGGAGGCTCGCGAGCAACGCAACGAGTTCTTTGAGAGCGCCAAGCAAGCTCAAGCCGAGCAGACAACACAGGCTTCCCAGCCTGCCACGCAGACGCAGTCTTCTACCGCACCACGCCCTGCACCCGCAGCACCTCCAATGGGCTCTCCGCTCGTACCGCCGATTCCGCCTGCCAGCACGCCGCCGCGCATCGGCTAGCGGCCTGCTTCGCGCATCGCATCAATGACCGCCCAATACGATGAACCCATGTATGCCGCGTGGCCTCCGTGCCTATGGGGCTTCGTCCGTCTATGCACCGAGGCGTCCACGCGAGGTTGGCATGAAGCCAATGGGGGCAATCTGAGCTACCGTTTGACCGAGGAAGACCTGCGCATGTTTACGTCCCTATTCAAGCGTGAGGATGCGTGGCATGCACTCAAGCAGCCTGTCCCCGAGCTTGCCGGCATGCACTTCCTCATGACTGCCTCGGGTGCATACTTGAGCAGCCTTGCAAACGATGGCTCACGTGGATGTGGCGTCATCGAACTCGATGCTGATGGCAGCGCCTGGCGCATTCGCTGGGGCTTCGAAGATGGCGTCCGTCCTTCGAGCGAGCTCGAGACGCATCTAGCCGCTTTTGATGTTGCCCTGCGTGCTGGTGACGGTGCCGATCGCGTGGTCTATCATGCGCACTGCCCGCATGTCATCGCGCTCTCGACGTTGCTCGAGCCGCAGGCGCGTATGTGGACGCGTACGCTGTGGCGCATCATGACCGAGGGCATCATCGTGTTTCCCCAAGGCGTTGGCGTGTTGCCGTGGATGGTGCCGGGTAGCCCCGAGCTTGCCACGGCAACCTGCGAGCTCATGGCGCACTACACCGTTTGCGTTTGGACGCAGCATGGCATCATGTCGCGAGCGGCTAGTTTCGAGAAGGCGTTCGGCGCGATTGAGACAGTCGAGAAATCGGCAGCTATCTACCTGGAGGCTCGTGCCGCAAGCGGGGGAGCAGAACCGCCACACCTGGTGAGCGACGACCAGCTGCGCGCCGTTTGCGCACGCTATGGGCTGCATCCCAATGAGGACTTCCTGGAGTAGGCCGCGGCCTGACGGTCACACCTCTGTCATTTCGAGCGAAGCGAAGCGGAGTCGAGAAATCTCTCGCTCCGAGATTTCTCCGCTACGGCGCTACGCGCCTCCGGTCGAAATAACAGTACGGGGATGTCCTACGGTCGCTCCGGTCGAAATGACAGTACGGGGACGTCCTGACGGTCACCTCAGTCGAGATGACGGTAATTTGCCAGGTACTCTGCTGGACCTGTCTCGTAAATGTTGCCGCCATGGCAATCGATGGCGACGGTCAACGGCATATCCACGACCTCGAGGCGCCTGATTGCCTCCGTCCCCAAATCATCGTATGCCACCACATCGGCACGCTTGACGCTCTTGGCGATGAGCGCCGCTGCACCGCCAATCGCGGCAAAGTAGACTGCTTCGTTGCGGATGACCGCATCGATGACTTCTTGGCTACGGGCACCTTTGCCAATCATCGCGCGCTGGCCAAGGTCAAGCAGACGTGGGGCATACGGATCCATGCGGTAGCTTGAAGTCGGGCCAACAGGGCCTATGGGGTAGCCAGGCTTGGCGGGTGCAGGACCGGCGTAATAGATGATGGCACCGTCAATGCTGATGGGCGGCTCCTCGCCAGCATCGAGCGCCTCGACGAGGCGTTTGTGCGCCGCATCGCGCGCGGTATAGATGATGCCGCTGTAGAGCACTTGGTCCCCTGCATGCAACGTTTGTGCAAGCTCGCGGGTGATGTCTCCGTCGATGCGCTGTGCTTCAGGCATTCCCATTACAGCACCACCTCTTCGTGGCGAGCGACATGGCAGTTGATGTTGACTGCGACGGGTAAGCAGGCGATGTGCGTGGGAGCCTGCTCGATGTTGACGGCGAGGGCTGTCGTCGCACCACCGAAGCCGGCAGGGCCGGTGCCGAAAGCGTTGATGGCATCGAGCAATTCGACCTCGAGCTGCGCGTAAAAGGGGTCGGGGTTGTGCACACCCACGGGCCGAAGCAGGGCGCGTTTGGCGAGCGAAGCGACGTGGTCAAAGTTGCCACCCACACCCACACCTACGATGATGGGTGGGCAGGGATTGGGGCCGGCGTGCCTGACGGCGTCGAGCACGAAGTCTCGCACTCCATCGATACCGTCAGCCGGCTTGAGCATCTTGAGCTGCCCCATGTTCTCCGAGCCAGCGCCTTTGGGCGCAAGCGTAATCTTGAGAGCGTCGCCATCCACGATATCGACGGTGATGAGCGCGGGCGTATTGTCGTCCGTGTTCACGCGACGCAGCGGGTCTGCCACCATCGACTTGCGTAGGTAACCCTCGGTATAGCCGAGCGCAACGCCTGCGTTGATGGCATCGACGAGCGAGCCGCCTTCGATATGTACGTCCTGGCCCAGTTCGACGAAGACGCAGGCCGCACCCGTGTCTTGGCAAATAGGCACCATTTCGCCAGCGGCAATGGCGGCGTTTTCGAGCATGCAGCCGAGCGTCGCCTTGGCCACGGGCAACTCTTCGCTGTCACGTGCCTCATGCAGTGCGTTCAAAAGTCCTTCGTTCATGACGCAGTTGGCCCGGATACAGAGCTCGCTCACCGCATTCGTAATCTCCGATGTTTGAATTACTCTCATATGCACATGCTCTCAATCGAAATGGCCGTACCAATGAAACGAGCCGCACGGAGCGGCTCGAAGAAATCTCTGGTGGGCGATGCAGGGTTCGAACCTGCGGCCCTCTGCTTGTAAGGCAGATGCGCTCCCGCTGCGCTAATCGCCCAGTGCCTTGGCATTTTATCGTAAAATCCTCCAAAGTACAGATGGAGAATGGAGGGGCGCGATGCCCGCTGAGAACATTGAACTGCTCATCGAGTTTACGCACGATGATGATCCCCGCGCTCGTGCCATGGCGGTTGCGGGCCTGGCCAAGGCTGCTGATGCACGCGGCTTCGCGCCCGTACTTGTCTGCCTCTTTGACCCGGTGGACGAGGTGCGGGCGGCTGCTGCCACGGCGCTCGGCATTTTCGGCGACGACCGTGCGTTCGAGGCTTTGGTCGAGTGTTTGAATGATCCGAACGAGCGCGTTGCCGTGAATTGCGCCTGGTCGCTTGGCCAGATTCCCACCACGCGCTGCCTCGACAAGCTCTGCGAGATCGTCGCGGATAAAACAATCGCGCCTTCCATACGCGTCGCCGCCGCGACGGCTATCGGCGAGCGCTCGTCGCTTCCCGGTTTCGACATCACGACAGATGCCGCGCTCATCGAGCGTGCCCGCGTCGCCCTGCTCGGCGCTCTCGGTGACGAGGAAGACGAGCTGCGTGCGGCCTGCATCTGGACGCTCGGACACTTCCCGGCTGACAAGCAGACGACCGAGGCATGCATCGAAGCGCTTGATGACGAGTACGAATGGGTCGTGCGCTATGCCATCGAGGCGCTCGCCCACTTCAAGGACCTCGCGGCGCTCGACCCTTTGCTCGAGTTGTCGGAGAGCGAAGACGACGAGATCAGGGACCTTGCGTGCCAGGCCGTGGACCTCTTGAGGGACGACGCTTGACCGCAACGCTCGTTTTGGTAAACTAACCGCTGCTGTAAAGCGCCTGTGGCTAGGTAGCTCAGTCGGTAGAGCAGGGGACTGAAAATCCCTGTGCCGGGGGTTCAAGTCCCTCTCTAGCCACCATCAACCACTCAGACCGCCTCGTCAGGCGGTCTTTTTCTTTCCTCGGCCCTTCCCTTTTGCTCTTCCTCTGACCGGCACGATGAGGGAAGCGCTTCAGACGAACCCTCATCCATCTTGATTGGCTATAATGAATTCGCACTCGACGGGAGGAGCATCGCGTGGCATACGGCGCGGACATCCAGAAGATTCTTCTGCGTATCCAGCAGAGCGAGATGACGGAAGCTGCCGCCTATCATGCGATGGCCGACGCCATCAAGGACGAACATAATCGCGAGGCGCTTACCAGGGTTGCCGACGAGATCGCAAGTCAGGCCAAGGCGCTCGAGACCTACACCAACAAGCAACTTGCTGCAGACGAGCGCAAGGTCAAGCGCTACGCGCGTATGGCACGCATCTTCGGCTTTACCTTCGCCGCCAAGCTCATGGATCGGCGCAAGATCAAGTTCGTCAACCATTCCAAGAGACTTTTGAGCGAAATGCCCGAGGTCGAGAAGATGCAGGCAGACGAGCAGAAACGCGATGACGAGCTCTTTGCGCTGCTCAACGAGAAGCGTCTTTCCTACGTCGGTGCGATGATTCTTGGCATGAACGATGCCATCGTCGAGATAACCGGTACGCTCGCCGGTCTCACGCTCGCCATGCAGAACACACGCCTCATTGCGCTCTCCGGCCTCATCACCGGCGTTGCGGCGACGCTTTCCATGGCCGCGAGCGAGTATCTGGCCGAGCGCAGCGACGGCAAGGGCGATGCGGCCAAGTCGGGTCTCATGACAGGTGGGGCGTACTTCATCACCGTTGTCATACTGCTGCTGCCCTACCTTATCCTCGATGACAAGATGTATCTGCTGGCCATGGGCATCATGCTCGTCCTCGTGGTGCTGATTCTGGCAGGCTTCAATTTCTACACCTCCGTTGCACGTGATGTATCGTTTGGCAAAAACTTTGGGCAGATGTGTGCGATTTCTCTTGGTGTCGCGGCGCTGTCCTTCGTTTTGGGATACGCTGTTCGCACATTCCTTGGCGTCGACGTCTAGATTGAAAGGTTTTACGCACCATGCACATGACCGAAGAGCAATTTGACATCATCAAGGCCCAGCTCAAGAAGCTCGTTGCAATTCCCGACGGCTTCTATGCAAAGAAATTCGCGGGTATCGACATCGACGCGATTAAGGACCAAAGCGATTTCGAGAAGCTCCCCTTTACCGATAAGGGCGATTTGCGCGAGGCCTATCCGCTCGGAATCGCCGCCGTTCCGCCCGAGCAGATCGTGCGCATTCACAGCTCTTCGGGTACGACGGGCACGCCTGTCATCATTCCCTACACCAAGAAGGACGTCGAGGACTGGGCGATTCAATTTGCACGTTGCTACGAGTATGCAGGTGTCACGAGGGAAGACCGTGTGCACATCACGCCGGGTTACGGCCTGTGGACTGCCGGCATCGGCTTCCAGCTTGGCTGCGAGCTGCTTGGCGCCATGGCGATTCCCATGGGACCGGGCAACACCGACAAGCAGCTCAAGATGATGATGGACCTCGAGAGCACGGTGCTGTGCGCGACGAGCTCGTATGCGCTGCGCCTTGCCGAGGAAATCGCCAAGCGCGGTATCGGCGACCAAATCAAGCTGCGCAAGGGCATCATCGGCTCGGAGCGTTGGGGCGAGAAGATGCGTCGTCGCATCGCCAACGAGCTCGGTGTCGAGCTCTACGACATCTACGGCCTCACCGAGGTCTACGGCCCCGGCATTGGCATTAACTGCCAGGCCGATAGCGCCGTGCATATCTGGAGCGACTACGTCTACCTCGAGATTATCGACCCCGTCACGGGAGAGCCCGTTCCCGACGGCGAGCCGGGAGAGATCGTGCTCACGACGCTGCAGAAGGAGGGTGCGCCGCTCATCCGCTTCCGCACGCATGACCTCTCGCGCATCGTGCCGGGCGATTGCGCCTGCGGGCACAACGAGCATCCGCGCATCGATATCATCACGGGTCGTACCGATGACATGGTCAAGGTGCACGGCGTCAACATGTTCCCGGCGCAGATTGAGGAGGTCATCGCCGCAGTCGATGGCGCCAGCAGCGAGTACCAGATGATGATCGACCATCTCAACGGCAAGGACATCGCCACGCTCTTCGTCGAGGTCGAGCCCAGCGCCAACAAGTACAACATGGAAGAGACCATCGCGACGGAGTTCAAGAACCGCATCGGCTTCACACCGCAGGTCAAACCCGTCGACATCGAGGATTTGCCACGTAGCGAGAAGAAGACGACGCGCATCTTCGACAACAGGTACTAGGCCCCTGTTGTCATTTCGAGTGAGATCTCTCCATTACGCGGCCTATCGGCCGCTCCAGTCGAGATGACAATGGGACGGCGTACGCCTGTGCTTGACGTTATTTCTCTGCGGTGATGACGCGCGTGGGGGTCACGATGTAGTCGACGCGGCAATCGGTTGCCTCGCGTGGCACCTCGTCGACAATCTGCTCGTCGAATGCGATGCCAATCGTCATGCTCTCCGCGCTTAGATAGGGGAGGAAACGGTCGTAGAATCCGCCGCCCTGGCCCAGGCGATTGCCGTGCTTGTCGAAGGCGATGCCTGGCACGAGTATGAGATCGATGTTTTCCGGCGGAACGTGCCGGGAGGAGTCGAGCTCCGTCACTATCTCTCGCGGCGTTTCGAGGACGCTCCAATCATCGTTCATGTCAAAGGCGAAGAATGACATGTTCGTCTCGGAGCGGACGAGGGGAAAGGCGATGACGGGACGCTGATCAAACAGGAACAGTTTTTCCCGATTTGAGACAAATCGTGCTTCTGACCCGGTGGGATAGTAGACGGCGATGCATTTCGCATGCCTGAGGGCTGGAAGATTGAAGAGCCTATCTTCTAATGCTGCCTCATACGTTTTGCGAACATCAGCTGCGATCGAACCACGTTTGGCGCGCATGCTTTCTCGCAGCGCAGCCTTTTCTTCTGCAGTATTCATGGCGAATATAGTACCAAAAGTATGCAGAAGTGAGAAATCGAGCCTGATACGCGGGGATTATTTGCTACCATTCCGAGCATGTCTGTAGTTGTTGCAAAATTCGGCGGAACTTCCGTCGCGAACCCTGAGCGCATCAGGAGCGTCGCGCAGCGCATCGTCAGCCGCAAGCGTGCTGGCGATAGCGTTGTTGCCGTCGTGTCTGCCATGGGCAAGACGACCGACGACCTCGTGGCGCTTGCCAGCTCCATCTCCGAGTCACCCGACCCGCGCGAGATGGACACGCTGCTCTCCACGGGCGAGATGGTCTCGATGTCGCTTTTGGCCATGGCCGTCGCCGAGCTTGGCGAGGAGGCCATCAGCCTCTCCGGCCGTCAGATTGGCCTTATCACCGATAGCGTGCACGGCAAGGCATCGATTCGCGAGATTCACGCCGATCGCATCCGCGTGGCACTTTCCGAAGGCCGCATCGTCATCGTTGCCGGCTTCCAGGGTATCGATGCTGCCGGCGATATCACGACGCTCGGTCGTGGTGGCTCGGACACCACGGCGGTCGCCATCGCGGCAGGCATCAAGGCAGACGTTTGCGAGATTTACACGGACGTTGCCGGCGTTTACACGGCCGATCCGCGCATCGTTCCGCGTGCCTGCAAGATTGACCAGATCAGCTACGAGGAAATGCTCGAGATGGCCGCGGGCGGCGCGGGCGTGTTGCACAAGCGCTGCATCGAGTTCGCGCGTAATTTTGGCGTGGTGATACATTGCCGCTCGTCATTCAGCGATGAGCCGGGCACGATAGTGAAGGAGTATGACCCCACTATGGAAAAGGCTATTGTCAGCGGCGTCGCACACGACCTTTCGGAAGCCAAGTTCACGATTCGTGACGTGCCTGACACCACGGGCGTAGCCGCCAGGGTCTTTGGGGCCATGGCCGATGCCAATCTCGGTGTCGACATGATCATTCAGAACCTCTCCGAGAACGGGCACACCGACATCACCTTCACAAGTCCGCGCGCCGATATCGAGAAGACGACCGAGGTCATGGATCGCATCGTGCGCGAACTCGGCGCACGCGAGCTTCTCATTACCGAGGAAGTCGCGAAGGTCTCCATCATCGGTGCGGGCATGAAGGTCAACTCGGGCGTCGCGGCGCAGATGTTCCGCACGCTTGCCGAGGGCGGTATCAACATCACGATGATTTCGACCTCTGACATCCGCACGAGCGTCGTCATTCCGGCCGAGAGCGCCGAGGAGGCAGTGCGCTTGCTGCACACGGCGTTCGGTCTCGACGGCGCCAAGGTGTTCGAGGAGACGCAGCTCTCTGCCGAGGAGCTTGCCGCCAAAGCCAAGAAGGGCCGCTAGCACACGGCTGACAACACCGCGTTTCTCAGATCCCAGAGGCGCCCGTCGCCGTAGGAGTAGTGCGTCGCAACTGCGTAGATGCAGTCGCCTTCGACGCCTCCGAGTACGTCAAGGGCGCCGCCGTAGTTGGCGCCCCAAATCCAGCCTTCCTTGTAATAGCAGTGATCGCGGAAGGCGTCTGCGAACAGGTCGCGATTGGGGCCGCCATAACGCAGGTACTCGTCGATGGTGATCCAGAGCTCGGCAAGTTCCAGGGGCGTGATATCGGTGTAATGCCCGCGGTTCATGCGTATCTCGACGCCGCTGTCACCTGCGATCTTGTCCATGTACCAGCGCCCGTAACGGTTATACAGCGAGCTATAGCCTGTATTGCTCGAGTAGTAGATCGTCTCGTTGATCGTGTTGCGTACGCCCCAAACGCTAGGTGCGTCGTTCATGCAAAGCGATGCGATGTAGGGACCCTTGATGGACGATGCGCTGTAGTAGTCCTTGCCTGCGTTGTAAGAGATGCAGGCGCCGGTGTTGTGGTTAATCGCGACAAAGGCCACATCCCCATTCCACATGTGATGTTCCCACGTCCCGCGCTGGTCCATGTTGATTTGACCATATGTCGAAAAGCCCCAGTCGGGTCTTCCCGCAACCAGACAGCGGAGGTTCGCGGTGTTGATGCCCGGCCCGTCCTCGTGCACGGGAAGCGCGGCGGCATACCAGCTCACGCCTTCGGAATGCCAGCCGGCGCCCGTGAGCATCTGGTCTTCGTCGGGCCAGATGGTGAAGTTATGCGTACCTGTCCATGCGTTGGGGTTGTACTGGCGATAGACGGGAATTGCTTCGTCAACGGCCGAATAGTGGCTGATGCCCTCAAAGCGCCATTCGTGTTCGACAAGATTGTCGCGCTCGATGACGGAGAGCGTGTAATGATGGTCGCCCGCATAGGGGTTATACAGGCGGAACACCGGCAGGTCAGAGAAGAGCGGCACCATCCAGCCGACGCCTTCGTAGACCCAACCGATGCTGCAGATGCTATCGCGCTCCGCGCGGTCCGTGGTGTAGAAGTGCTCGCTCGTCTGCGCATTGTAGATGCGGTACAGCGGCACGGTCTCTTCCGACTGAGTGAGCGGGTGTTCGGGCTCGGGTTCAGGAGCGGGTTCAGGATCCGGAGCAGGTTCAGGCTCTGGGGCAGGTTGCTCGTCGACGACGATGTCGACTGGCCCGGGATCATCCGGTGTCGAATCATCCTGCGCGAGGACGACATCGGTGACAGGCATCGCGTCTATGTCAGTTGATGGGGATGTATTCGCTTCGAGAGTTTCGAGAGCGACATTGCTGTCCAACGGTTCTTCTGCAGCATGCGCAGGCCTTGCGAGAGAGACCATCGTGATAAGCGCGGCCAGCATGAGGGTAGCTGCAATAAGGACAGTCCGCGAGGTGCGCCAATCGGCGTGCTTTGCCTGCTGCATCGAAGCATATGGGCCAGAACCTTGTTGGAATGTGTCTGGAAACCGCTGCATGCTGTGTTTTCTCCCTATCAAGCACGTGTGCTCGTAAACTATATCAGGCTCGTGAGCTTTGCTGGCGCGGGATTGTCTGCGCGTTGTGACGTGTGGATGCACGGTGGCAAGAGAATGCGGTAAGCGGCGTATTACAATGGGCTGCATCAGGAATCGCGACCAATGTCGTGACGGCAGGAGCATCATCGATGGAGAAACGTCCCAATATCAAATTGACGCTCGATCAGGGTCTTGCGGTCGTGTGCGATCTGCAGCCTGATCGTTCCTCGCAAGTGCTTGCAGATATCCTCGGCGTGCAGCACGCTTACTTGCTGCGACGCTCCATCGATGCGCGTCGCAAGAGCGACGTGCACTTTGTCGCGACTGTTGGTATCGGCGAGGGCGAGGGAGCTCCGCATGCGGTGCGGCCCATCGAGGAGCGTCCGCTTCCCGAGCATCGGCCCGTGGATTTGCGTCCCGTGGTCGTGGGGACGGGTCCTGCCGGACTGTTCGCTGCCCTCGAACTTGCCGAGGCAGGCTTGTGTCCGCTCGTTATCGAGCGCGGGGCACCTGTCGAGGAACGCACGGCGGATGTCGAGCGTTATCATCGCACGCGCGTGCTCGACACGGCGAGCAATGTGCAGTTTGGCGAGGGCGGAGCCGGCACCTTCTCTGATGGCAAGCTCACGACGGGCAAGAACTCCCCGCAGATCGCGCATGTGCTCGAGACCTTCGTTGCGGCGGGAGCACCGAGTGAGATTCTCTGGCAGGCAAAGCCACACATCGGAACGGATGTGCTCAGCGACGTGGTCAAGCGCATGCGCGAGCGCATCATCGCCTGTGGTGGCGAGGTGCGCTTTCACACGCAGCTTGTGGGGATGGATATCGACGCGGCAGGGATGCTGCATGGCGTTACGCTCGAGGACGATGGGACTCGATACGAAGTCGAAGCTTCGCAGCTTGTCCTGGCTTGCGGGCATTCGGCGCGTGACACTTTTGCGTTGCTCAAGCAGCTTGGTTTCGAGCTCGAACCCAAGCCCTTTTCCATCGGCGTGCGCATCGAGCACGAGCAGGAGTTCATCAATCGTGCCCAATACGGGCAGGCAGCGGGACACCCCGCGCTTGGAGCCGCCGATTACAAGCTTGCGTGTCATCTTGAGAACGCTCGATCGGTCTATACCTTCTGCATGTGTCCTGGTGGTGAGGTGGTCGCCGCTTCAAGTGAAGAGGGCGGCTTGTGTGTGAACGGCATGTCGCGCCAGGCGCGCGATGGGGCCAACGCCAACGCGGCGCTGCTGTGCAACGTGACGCCCGATGACTTTGCCGATGCGACCGATCCGCTCTCGGGCATCGCGTTCCAGCGTCGCTGGGAGCAGGCGGCGTTTGCCGCGGGTGGTGCGGATTGGCACGCCCCCGTGCAACGCGTGGGGCAGTTCGCGGGTATCGCGGGCAAGCCACGCACGTTGCCCGAGGCGAGCTATCCGCTCGGCGTGGTTGAGGCGCCGATTGCGGGCTGTCTGCCGGACTTTGCGGCAGAGGCCCTGCGCGAGGCGCTGCCGGTGCTTGACCGCAACCTGCGCGGCTTTGCCGACCCCGGAGCGTTGCTCACGGGCATCGAGGCACGCAGTTCCTCGCCGGTGCGCGTCGTGCGCGACTCTCATACGCTCATGTCGACGCATGTGCATGGCGTGTACCCGTGCGGCGAGGGGGCGGGGTACGCCGGCGGCATCATGTCGGCCGCACTCGACGGGATCCGAGTCGCATCGGCAGTCAAAAACCTCTCTTTGACTAAGATATGAGACAGCGTGCCAGGCACGTTTGTCTCATAGCAGCGGAAGCAGCGTCCCCGCGAAAAGCCAGGCGGCAAGACCGGGAGCAAGTGCGATATGCGAGTGGCGGTCCGCACGGCCCGTGGCAAGTTGCACGAGCGCGAACGCTCCTATGAGCAGCGCGCAGGCAAAGACACCGCACATGAGGCCCTCGGTTCCCGAGAAGAGCGCGAGCGGCATGAGCATGCGCACGTCGCCCGAGCCGATGAGTTCACATGCACCACGATGCATGCGAAGGTAGTTGAGCAGCAGCACGATCGCGGCAATCGTTCCCGTGGGCAGCACGATTGCAATTGTTTCCGTAACGCCGCCCTCCATCACGCGAAAGACAAGAGCGCATGCGAACAGCGCAGCGACAAGCTCGGATGGCAGGACGTGCTCACGCAAATCGCAGACGAGCAGTGCAGCCATGCACGCGCATGCAAACGAGAAGCTCAAACAGCAGATGACGTTGTCGAGCAGGAACCAGGCACCGAGTGCGCCGCTCATGCACACGAGTGTGATGAGCACGCGAAGAGCACGTCCGAGCGCAGCATCGAATCCACGTGTGCGCAGGGAAGCTTGGGCGATGCCCGTCATGCCCGTCCATCCCAGGATGCAGCTCGCGCATGCGTAGAGCATCATGAGCGGCCCCGTCTTCTAGCGCGTCCGCAGGGCGTAGGCAGCTGAGATAGCCGAACAAGCATCGTTGGCAAACGATGATAGGTACTTGTCGTCGTTATCCTTCAGATGAATGTAGATGGCACGGCGGCCACGGCTTGCCAGTGCCGAGAAATCGCCGAGTGCTTCGGCGTTTGCCACGTCGCCGAGTGTAAAGTCCTCATGGGGTACCGTGATGTCGAAGGGCTCGTCGGCACTGACGACAAGGAAGACACCTGTGTTGGGGCCGCCTTTGTGCATCTGGCCGGTGGAGTGCAGATAACGGGGGCCGATTTCGAGGCATGAGCACACGTCAAGGCGATCGGCTGCGCGGTGGCGTACCTTCTCAAGCGTCTCGCGGCGCCCGACACCCTTGAAGGGCAGAAACGCGTTGAGACTGAAATAATCATCATCCTTGATCGAGCAGAACAGCATGCGCAACGCGGCGTTTGCATCGATGTTCTCATGTGAGCCGTCGAATGCATCGAGAAGCGCGGAGCTCACGTAAACGCGATCGGCGTAGTTGCAGGAGCCAAGTTCGAACTCTTCGTAAGCGGGCTTGCCCCAGACATCTTCCGGGACATCGAAGTGACCGCCCTGGTTGTAGAGGATCTGGCGCGTTGCCGCCTTGGTGCTCTCGACGTCAGGTTGGTCGAAGGGGTTGATTTGCATGAGCCAGCCACAGAAGGCGACGGCATACTCCCAGATGAGAAAGTAACGCGTCATGGCCGTGCTATCGGGGATATCCAGACGGAAGACCGGGATATCCGGGTGCACGCAGGTGCGAGCATGCTCGAATGCCTCATCGCTGTCCATGTTGCAGAGGATGGCGCAGCGATCGTGGTGCGGGTCGGAAAGGATGCCCGCGTCGACTTCGACGTTGGGCAATATGCCAACGCCTGCCTTGCCAAGAGACTCGGCAACGAGCTGCTCGACCCAGAGGCCGAAGACCTGCTTGCTCGGCGGCATGAGCAGCGAGAACTTGTCACGACCGGCCTTGAGGTTGTCGTAGAGGAAAGCCGCGAGCCAGATTGCCGGGTTTTCGGGCGAATCCGAGGCGCAGAGCTTCTCCATGGGGACGGCGTCCTCGAGCATGCGCTCGATGTCGATGCCGATGGCCGCCATGGGGAGCAGGCCAAAAGCCGAGAGCGCGGAATAGCGGCCGCCCACGTCGGGTTCGCCGTGGATGATGGCACGCCAATGATTCTTGCGAGCAACATGCTCGAGCTCGGTGTCCGGGTCGGTGATTGCGATAAAGCGCGAGCCGGCGCGCTCGGCACCCAGGTGAGCGCAGACGTACTTCCAGCACACGTGCGAGAGCACGGTTGGCTCGAGCGTGGTTCCCGACTTGCTCGACACGATATAGAGCGTGCGTGCCGGATCCGACGATCCGAGGATGTGATTGACGTAGACCGGCGAGAGGGCGTCCATCGTCTTGAACGGAACCTCGTCAGTGACCTCGAGGCTGTAGAGCTTGGTGACCGTCTGCGGGGCTTGCGTCGAGCCACCCTGACCGATGAGGACGACGGCGTCGAGACCTTCGCCTCGCGCCTGCTGCGCGATGATGGCTATCTCTGACGGATCGCTCGGCGGTTTGCTTGCCAATGTGGTCCAGCCAAGACGGGTTGCCGCATAATCCGCGACTTCTGCGGAGAAGTTGAAGGCAGAGCCATCTTTTGCTGCGATGCGGGAGGGAACTTCATTCTCGATGAGAAGCTGGGCGGTTGGGCAGTGCCCCAGCTCAGAACTATCGATAAATGCCATGTATACGTGCTCCTTGGTACGATACGACCTGCATTGTCCGTTGACGCGGACAAAAATAGTGTTGGTAAGTATAATGCATGCAAAATCTCGTGCGGCGTGTTATTATTATGTCTCCTTTGTATCAGGAGGACTCTTCATGGAAGAAATAATCAATAGACAGGTCGCTTACGTTAACAGCATCCACGAGACGCTCGTCGGTTTTACGGGTAGGCGTCTGCGCATTCGCGCCAATATGGGGCGCTCCAAGATCATCGAGCGCGAAGGCGTGCTTACCCAAGCTCACAAGTCGCTCTTCATCGTCGAGACGGACGAGAAGCGCGGTCGCAAGGCGCGTCAGTCCTATCAGTACGTGGATGTCCTGACGGGCACGGTCGAGCTTACCAACCCCGAGGACGAGCAACCGCTTTTCCCGGCGCTTCAGCAAGAGGCCATCTAGCCTATTCGCACATGGGCAATCCGCAATCAGAGGCGTTGGTGCTTGAGGCTCGCGCCAAGGTCAATCTGTGTCTCGCGATATCCTATCCGCCAGTCGATGGCTACCATTCGCTGCGCTCCGTCTTCCAGGAGCTCGATTTGCACGATGTCGTGCGCGTTCATATCGAGCCTGGTATTGCTTCGCAGGCGCTGCAAACGCAGGCGGGAACGCATGTGCTGTTGACATGCGACGTCGACGGCCTCGATCCGCCTGATAACCTCGTCTTTCGCGCCATCGACGCAGCCGAGCAAGCTTGCGGGCCTGTGGCAGTCGCTTCCGATGCCACGCTCGTCATCGAGGTCGAGAAGCATATCCCAGCAGGTGGCGGGCTCGGCGGTGGCTCGAGCGATGCGGCTGCGACGCTCAAGGCGTACGCGCAACTCGCGGACATTCCCGTGCACGATGAGCGCCTTGTTGCGGTTGCCCGTGTTCTCGGTGCCGACGTCGCCTTCTTCCTCTACGGCGGATGCGCCCTCATGGGCGGACGCGGTGACCTGTTCGAGTGTGCGCTGCCACCGCTTGCAGCTCCCATCGTCCTCATGGGAAGCAACGATGGCCTTTCCACGGCAGCGGTGTACCGCGCCTTCGACGATGACCCCGTGCCTGCGCCCGATGCCGATGCGCTCGCCCAAGCGTTGCGTATGGCCACAGACGACACCGCCGCCATTGCCGCACTCTGCGCAAACAACCTTGGGCCCGCGGCTTGTGCGGCCGACCCGCGTATTCAGCAGCGCCTTCATATGGCACATGGGCATCCCGATGTGCTCAACGCGCTCGTCTCGGGAAGTGGATCGACGAGTTTTGCCATCTGCGCCGACGAGGCGGGTGCGCAACGTTTCGCGCATGACATCGCTCCCGTGTGCGACTGGGTTCGCATATGTCGCGTTCCCCGCATCGCCGCTTGAGAATCGTGCCGCGGTTCACTAGAATCATGCAGGCAGGCTACTGGGGCATCGTTCAACGGTAGGACAGCGGTTTTTGGTACCGCGAATGAGGGTTCGATTCCTTCTGCCCCAGCCATTCAATTACTTCAATGGGAGCGCATGTGGAAGCTAAAGCTTTGATTCTTGCAGCAGGCGCTGGAACCCGCATGAAATCCAACAAACCGAAGGTCGCCCACGATATGTTGGGCAAGCCGCTTGTGCGTTGGGTTGTGGATGCGGCACGCCAGGCTGGTTGCGAAGACGTTCACGTGGTCATTGGCCATGGTCGTGAGCAAGTCGAGCCCTTGCTCGGCGATTGCGTCATCTCGTACCAGCTCGAAATGCTCGGCACGGGTCATACGGTCATGTGCGCGGCGGACAAGCTCGAGGGCTTCGAGGGCAACGTCGTCGTGCTCTGTGGTGACTCGCCGCTTATCAGGCCGGCCACCATCGAGGCGCTCATCGCAGCGCACGAGGCCACCGGCTCTGCCGCCACGGTGCTTACGATGGAGCCCGCCAATCCCTTCGGATACGGGCGCATCGTGCGCGACGAGAGCGGCAACGTGTGCGGCATCGTCGAGGAGAAGGACTGCACGGACGAGCAGCGCGCCATCCGCGAGTGTAACTCCGGCGTCTTCTGCTTCTCCGCTCCCACGCTTCTGAGCCATCTTGACAAGCTCGATCGCAATAACGCCCAGGGCGAGTATTACCTCACGGACATGCTTGCGCTGCTGGCAGCCGATGGCCTGACCGTGTCGAGCATGGTCGTCGAGGATGACGACGAGTGCCTTGGCGTCAACTCGCGCTCGCAGCTTGCCGCCGCGAGTAAGATTGCGCAGCGCCGCATCAACGAGCAGCTCATGGCAGGTGGCATCACGATGCTCGATCCCGATCTTGTGTGGGTTGGTCCCGACTGCATTGTCGAGAACGATGTGGAGCTGCTGCCGATGACCATGCTCTGGGGCAGCACGCGCGTCTCGAGCGGTTGTGTCATCGGTCCCAACACGCGTCTCACCGACTGCGCTATCGGTGTCGATAACGTGCTCGAGGAGGTCGTGGGCATCGAGACGACCACCGAGACCGGCGTTACGGTCGGTCCCCGCGCCTACCTACGCCCCGGCACCTACCTGTGCGAGGGCGCGCATGTGGGTACGCATGTCGAGATCAAGAAGTCCACGGTGGGCCCGGACAGCAAGGTGCCGCACCTTTCCTACATCGGCGATGCGACGATCGGAACCGACGTCAATATCGGCGCTGGCTCGATTACCTGCAATTACGATGGCGTGAACAAGCATCAAACAGTTATTGGCGACTTCACGTTCGTCGGATCGAACACGATGCTCGTCGCTCCCGTCAAGCTCGGCTCCAATGTCGTGACGGGTGCCGCGAGTTGCATCACCAAGGACGTGCCCGATGGTGCACTCGCCGTCGAGCGCAACGAGCAGAAGATCGTCGAGGAGTGGACCGCGCGGCATTTCAAAAGCAAGCGCACGAGCTAACGAAGGGATTGTAACGATGGGAAAAAGGCGGAGCAGGGCCGCAGAGCGCAAGCTGCATATCTTCTCGGGTTCGGTGTATCCGGAGCTCGCCGATGAGATCGCAGGTCACCTTGATGTCGAGTTGGGTGATATCACGCTCGAGAAGTTCGCCAATGGCGAGACCTACGCGCGCTTCATGGAGTCCGTACGCGGCGAGGACGTCTTTCTCGTCCAGTCGATTTCGGGCGACGTCAATGATGCGCTCATGGAACTGCTCATCATGACCGATGCTGCCCGGCGTGCCAGCGCGGGAAGGATCCATGCCGTAGTCACGCACTACGGTTATGCACGTCAGGACCGCAAAGCCGCCGCACGCGAGCCGATTACCGCCAAGCTCGTCGCGCGCATGCTCGAGACGGCGGGTATCGACTCGATCACGACCATCGACTTGCACCAGGGCCAGATCCAGGGCTTCTTCGAGAAGCCGGTCAATCACCTGACGGCGCTCAACCTCTTCGCCGATTACTTCGAGGGTCTCGGGCTCGACAACCTCTGCGTCGTGAGCCCGGACGTGGGTCGCGCCAAGGTTGCCAAGAAGATGAGCGATCTGCTCAACGCCGATCTCGCCATCATGCACAAGGGCCGTCCTTCGCATAACGTGGCCGAGATTACGAGCATCATCGGTGATGTCGAGGGTAAGAACTGCATCCTCAACGATGACATGATCGACACTGCGGGTACCATTTGTGCGGGCATGAAAGTGCTCAAAGATCGCGGTGCCAAGTCTGTGCGCGTCAGTGCCACGCATCCGATTTTCTCCGGTCCCGCCTACGAGCGTCTCGAGAACTCGGTCGCCGACGAGATCGTCGTGTGCAACACGATTCCCATCCCCGAGGAGCGCCTTACCGGCAAAATCAAGCAGATTAGCATCGCTCCGCTCTTCGCGCAGGCGATTAACAACGTCTTCAATAACGGCTCGGTCTCGACCCTGTTCGACCCGGACTTCGCGCTGTAACGATGGACTACAGGCTCATAGCAGGTTTGGGCAATCCTGGCCCCGAGTACGAGGCCACGCGGCATAATGCTGGCTTTCTCGCACTTGACCTGCTTGCCGATGAGCTGGGGGCGCGATATTGGAAGAACGAGAGCGGTGCACTCGTCGCGCATGTGCAGCATGGCGACGAGGAGCTGTTGCTCGTCAAGCCGCAGGCGTACATGAACACGAGCGGTGGCCCCATCAGCAAGCTTGCTGCCGCGTACAAGATCGCTCCCGCCGAGTTGCTTGTCATCCACGACGAGATGGATCTCGACCCGGGGACGATACGCGTGAAGGTAGGCGGTGGCCACGGTGGCCACAACGGCCTCAAGTCGATTCATGCCAAGCTCGGGAGCGATGCATACACGCGCGTGCGCGTGGGCACGGGGCATCCGCCAGGACGTAAGTCCGTGACGGATTTCGTGCTTCAGGTGCCCAGGGGGGCCGAGGCGGAGAGCTTCGAGCATGCGGTTGCGCTTGCCGCCGATGCCGCGCTTTGCGCGATTGACGAGGGTGCGACAACGGCTATGAACAGGTTTAACTGAGGGTAGCGCCATGGATCAGCGTAGTGCGCGTTCATATGGAGACTCCCGTTCGGGCCGACGTCCCGATTACGATAGCGAGAGCGTGCAGGGCCGTTTCGGCCGCCAGGAGGATTGGCGCGAGGCGGAGCGCAAGCAGGCTGCTCGCAAGCTGACGCTGCGTGAGCAGGTCGAGCTCGAGGCCGCCGAGATGGAGCGCGAACGTCGCGAGGCCGCCGAGCGCCGAGCTGCCGAGCAGCGCCGTCGTCGTCAGATGGCGCAGCAACAGGCCGCCGAAGAGCGGATGCGCCGTCAGCAGGAGGAAGAGCGTCGTCGCAATAGATCGCTTGAGCCCGAGACGAACGTGCAGGGACGTTTTGGCCGCCAAAGCCCACGCCCGAACCCCGAGCGTCTGGAACGTGCACGAGCCACCCAGCAGGCACGCCAGCAATACGACTACCAGCGCTCGACGCATAGCACGCGGGCGCAGGTATCGTCATACGAGCATGAGCGGGCGCAGCGTCCTCTGCGTCAGACGCCGACGCAGGCTGACGCGCAGCGTCAGGCGCAGCAGCGGGCTCAGCGTCAGGCTGCGCAGGAACAACCACAGCAACACGTGCGCCAGCAGCGCTCGGTGCAGCGCGAACAGGCGGTGCAGGAGCATGACGAGTGGCAGCCACGCACGCAGCCCCAGGCAGGTCGTGTGCAGGAGCCGCAGGAAGCCCCCGACGCGCAGGTCGTGCCCGCTGCGCACGGTGGGCGACACATGCCGCGCGTGCACCAGACGGAGGAGGCGCAGCACGCATCCGCATACGCGCAAGCACGACAGGCACAGCAGGCGCACGAGGCGCAATGGGGAGTCGACCAAGGCCTCGGACAGCATTCCAAGGATCAACTCGACCCATTCGAGCCACAGGTTTTGCAAGAGGCAGAGTCGCAGGCTCAGCCCTGGGCACAGCAGCAAGGACGGCAGTCGGCGTATAGACCGAGTTTCGGCGACCCCGAGGCGACGAGCCGCTATGCGCGCGAGAGCTACGGGTCGAGCCGCAAGAAAGGCTCCTTCACGGTAAATCCTGCGGGGCAGTCGGGGAAGTCGATGTTCGATCGGCGTCCCAACGTCGACCGCACGCCGAGCAGCCACAGGAGCTCCAGCTCGAAGCTGCCAAACATATCGCCTAAGATCATCGCCGTCATCGCTGCGATATTTGTCATTGTGATACTCGTGAGCCTCTTTAACTCTTGCGGTCAGCAGGGCGATGCAGATGCGGGTCAAACGCAGGGTGCTACATCCTCCGTCGCAAAGCAGGCATCTCTGCCTACGCCCATCATGTCCGAGAGCTCGGGCATTACCATGCACTCTGCCGTTGCGATGGAGGACCTGACCGAGGTCCTGATTCACAATGCCTCCTATGCTTATGCAAACGAAATCACGACACAGCTCAAAGAGGCCAAGAACACGGACATCATCGCGGCGCACGGAACGGGACGCGTGGCCTCCGAGCAGCCCACGGGCGATAAGTGGATGACGGGTGAGTTCATTCGATGCTTCAGAGAAGGCAACGCTGGTCCCATCATGAGCGCGATTGACTGCGGTGGCCCCGTGGGGGCGACGGTGTATGCGCCGGTCACGGGAGAGGTTATCCTCGTCAAGCAGTACAAGCTCTATAACGAGATCGATGATTATCGCATCCATATCCGTCCCGAGGGGCGCCCCGATCTGGACGTCGTGCTCATTCACCTGACTGACGTGACGGTGAAGGCCGGCGATAAGGTGACGGCGGGCGTAACGCCCATGGCGAAGATCCGCGATGTTTTCCAGTATCTTGGCGATTCGATGCAGCTCAAAAACTATACGGCTGAAGGCGATAACGGCAATCACACGCACATCCAGGTCAACAACGCCAATCATCCCGAATATACGGCACTTGATGAGCTCAAGCCGCAATCTGCGACACCGGGCGAACCGAACGCACAGGCTACCGGTGATGCGAGTACGCCAACCACCGACGCATAGCTGAAGTTTTTTCGACTTCCTTCTTTACGAACGGGGCAAGTTTCTGTAGTATTGCTTTCGCTGTTGACGCGGGGTTGTAGCTCAGCTGGTTAGAGCGCCGGCCTGTCACGCCGGAGGTCGCGGGTTCGAGCCCCGTCAATCCCGCCAACATCAGTCCTAATCGCCGTTCGTCTGAGCGGCGTTTTTGCTATCTGGAGGCGAATCGTGACAATAAGAGACGTTCGCGACTGCCCAACAAGTGGCTTGTTCTATGGTGGCCGGGCAGGACGTAAGGAAGGCCTTCTCGTTGACGATGAGCCCTGGATTGCAAAGTACCCCCGCACGACGCGCGACTTGGTGGGCAAGAATCTCCCCTCGTATACGTCCAGTCCCATATCCGAGTATTTGGGCTCGCATATCTTCGAGCTTGCTGGCATTCCCGTGCAGCAGACGGAACTCGGATATCGCAACGGCAAGGTCGTATGCTTGTGCAAGGATTTTACGTATCCCGACTTGCGCCTCTTCGAGTTCAAAGAGCTGAAGAACTCATTGTCGGATGACGATGAGGGGTTCTCTTCGGCGCCTTCGGATGGCGAGAGCGTCTATTTGGGCGATGTGCTCGCAGCAATCGAGACGGTTCCCGTCTTGAGGGATGTTGTCGGTGTCAGGGAGCGCTTCTGGGACATGTTCGTCATCGACGCCTTTCTCAAGAATCCCGACCGAAATAACGGCAACTGGGGCTTGCTCATGGATGGTGATATGACATATAGCCTCGCGCCTGTATACGACTTGGGTAGCTCGCTTTTCAGCAAACGTAGCGACTCCGTCACGGCAGCGCGTCTGGATGACCCAATCGATATCGAGCAGGATGCCTTTGGCACAAACGTCTCGTGCTACAAACTTGCAATGCCCGATGGCGCAAGCGAGGCAATTCATCCTTTCGAGTACATGAGAAAGACGGATAACCCAGATTTGCGCGCCGCCATAGCCCGTTTCGCCCAGGCTATCGATATGGATGCAGTTGACGGGCTCATCGATTCCGTTCCGGAAGAAGCCTACGGTATTGTGCTCATGACCGATACCGTACGCGAGTCGCATAAGCGCCTGCTCCGCTACCGTTTCGAAGAGGGAATCCTGCCACTGATTTAGAAACGCCCGAGGAGGGTACAATGCATACCGTTCGGGCGTTATCCGCAACATAAATTACAGGACGTCCGGGGACACGTGAATGACTTTGGGGCTTTCATTTCCCAGAGAAGGCCGTCGATAAGGACATCTGCCAATCGTTCGTACCGAACGTCGTTTTTCTTTATGAATCTAACGGTTAGCCCTGCATTGGGCAGGGCTTTCGCAGTGTGTATCTCATGGTCCAAGACGTTAAGTCCAGGCTCGATGATGATTTGCCCGCAACGCTCTTTCATGCGAGGAATTATACGTGAACACTTGATAGCATCTCCGCCGTTGAACAGATTGTCTCGCATCACCGAGCGGCTTGAACCTTGTGAAAACTCGCGGGGGGGGGGGTAGGCTTTTTATAGATGTCGGTGTTGAAAAGTGGGCTTGCTCTGAGGGAGAGAAAATGGACGCCGCAGTTTGCAAGAAGTGTGGAAGCAACGAGTTTGTAGAGAATGGCAAGGTTCGCATCTGTATATACTGCCGAACCTCGTATGAAATTCCCAAGAAGGACAAAGAGAGCAACATCTCGCTACAAGATGATGTTCAAGCACTTCTTATGAAATGCAAATTTGACCCATCTAATGCAAGGCGTTATGCAGCCCTCGTGCTTGAAATAGACCCCCATAACCAAGAAGCCGTTAGGTATCTATAACTGAAAGGAAGCATCATGAAAACATCCAGGATTGCTCAGCAGTACTACGTAGACAAGAAAGAGCTTGAATCTTATATCGTGGAGAACGGGCTTAAGCATAGCGCAGGGTTAATGGGATTTGATTTAGATGATTCGTATAACGTTGATGAGGTTGTTGCCAGCTTTAAGCAGCACAAAGATCAGAAAATTGCCGCAGCGAAGGCAGAGCAGGAAGCGCGTGCTCAATTTGAGGCCGAGAAGCAAAAGGCAATGGCGTCTATGCTGATAACCTCAGGATTCAATTTTGATGGATACACAATAACCAAATACTCTGGTTATATTTCTGGAGACGACGTTGTGGAGATTCCTCGAGGAACAAAAGGTGCGATTTTTAACACCGCTACCAAAGTAGGGGATGCATTAAGCAACGCACTCGTCCAAATCCGCCGGAATGCTCTTCGTGAATTGAAAGAGGCTGCTTTTGCGCTTGGATGCAATGCAGTTGTCGGCGTTGATTTTGATTATATAACCTTAGACCCGCAGACCTCGAATGGTGCCCTGTCTGTGCAAAATGAGCGCACAGTCTATCTCCCGTATGTCTTTTGCGTTACAGCGAACGGAAACGCAGTAGTGATTGAAAAAGACGAATAGGGCGGAGAGCTTATATGGCATTTATAAAGGCTTTCGCTGGTGCGATAGGGGGCTCTTTCGCCGATCAATGGAAAGACTATTTCACTGTTCCATCAGGATTGAGCGATACGGTTGGACTTTGCCCTGCTATTCGAGTTGGGCAAAACTTCGGGCGTGGATCTGACACCAAAGCCTCTGACAACATCATCACCAACGGGTCGCTTATCGTGGTTCCCGAGGGCTATGCACTCATTACTATGGAGAATGGTGCGATTACGGGTTATGTTGATGAATGCGGTGGGTATGAGTGGACCTCTGACGAACTGAATTCGCAGTCATTCTTTGCTCGTTCTGGTATTGTCACGTCTTTGATTAAACAATCATGGGAACGCTTCAAATTTGGCGGGATGCCCGGAGCTTTTCAAAAGGCGATATTCGTGAATCTGAAGGAGATTCCAAATCTCAAGTTCGGTACTCAGGCTGAAATATATTGGGATGATGCTTACCTGAACACTCAGGCAGGTGCTATAGCTCGTGGAACATACACCATACGGATTGAAGACCCCTTGGTGTTTTTGAAGCGCTTCGTTCCCGCAGAATACTATACAGAATCTAGTGCGGTTTTTGATTTCGCAGACTTCGA
The DNA here is from genome assembly GCA_003149935.1 of Coriobacteriia bacterium. NCBI lineage: Bacteria > Bacillati > Actinomycetota > Coriobacteriia > Coriobacteriia bacterium. Next base: position 205,944 of record QAMH01000007.1, read on the forward strand.
TAACGCCGCCGCGCACCAGTTATTTATGGAAGTGGTCGGCTCTCTTGCTGCGGCATTCAGCTCATATGCCAATGACCCGAACAAGCAGAATCGCATAACGAACATCCAGCGCGATAGCGTCGGCTTTGCGCTTTCTTTGTCAGATGCGATACAGCAGAACTATCAGTGGCTGGAGCATCGAGGCGTATCTCTTGTAACCGCCGCCCTTGTCGCGATTGACTACGTTGAAGAGACCAAAGAACTTATTCGCAAGGTTCAACAAGCCGATGCCCTTATGGGTTCGCGTGGCAACTCAAATCTGCAAGCCTCGTTCGCTGCGGGTATACAAGCGGCTGGCGAGAATCCCGATGGCGGAGCTCTTGGCATGGGCTTTATGGGCATGGGGATGCAGGGTGTTGCTGGCTCCATGGGCGCGGTTCAGCAACCCGCTCAAAGCCAGAGCTCTGCTGAAGATCCGCTTGAGCGTCTGAAGAAGATGAAAGAGCTACTAGATGCTGGAGTTATAACTCAGGAAGATTTCGATGCGGCGAAAAAGGTAGCTCTTGGATTATAGATTGAGAGAGATAAGGAGACGTGGTCGCCGGGCAAGTCACTGCTTTGTGATTCGACTTATCGGAGAGCAAGCCGGTTTAGGATTTTGAGGGGAGAAGGCGAACTCTCATAAAGCGCATGCAATCGAATGGAGGGAATGATGGGAAAAGGCAGAGCAATATTAATTGGGGTAGTCGTCGCTTTATTGAGCGTTTGTTTGCTGGCGGGATGTGGTAGTTCAAATGAAGATAAAGGCTTAACGAGCGAGCAGGCAATGAAAACCATAGCCTTGGGGCTTGAAAAGCGTTGGGACATTACCGATTCGCAAGCCTATAAAGATGACGATAGTTCTTCTTTAAAAAAAGCAATTCAGGCTGAGATCGACACAGATGCAAGCCTAAAAGATGCAAAATTCGAAGACTCTAAGCTCCAAGAACTTGTTCTTTCATACGTGAATTTGCTTAACGATTCGATGGGTGTTGTCGATTCTTATTCTTATTTAAGTTACGAGTATTCTGTGAAATGGACTGAGGTCTATAACAAGCGAACCGCATTGATTAAAACGTTTGTCGATGAATACGGCTTGACTGTTAGCTCAAAGTACAAAGACACGCTTGATGATCTAGTAAAAAATGGTGGCGTTGCACAAAAGAACGCCGCTGCCGATGAAGCCCTCAATGCGTTATTTGCTAATGCGACTTTTGAGAAGAAGTCTCAGGGGTACGGGCATTACACTTACACGGCCATAGTTGAAAATACTTCGGACTATGATTTCAAGGATGTTAGCATCATACTTGCCCTTTATGATAACGATGGGGTCAGGGCTAATGAAGCATATGCTAGTGTGAACGCTTGGGAATCAGGCGAAAAGGTTAAGTTTGAAGGCTACGGCGATGTGGATACTTCCAAAATCAAAGTGGAAATAAGTCACTATGAGGTTGCTGATTAGCTATCGGCAGATAACGGAAGACTGCGGAAGACGGCGCGGGATGAGCCTGCGCCGTCTTCTTATTAATACGCGATCATGAAGTTGGATCGAAGTCAAAGGAGAGCCACGCCGATAGCCAACCGCCGAAATGTCCGAAAGCGTCAAAAGAGGCAAACATCAATCGTAGAAGATAGGGTTGCCAAGGGTTGGGTCGTTTCATTTTGCGATTCTTCCATAGCTCTAACCTAGACGCCAAAAAGTTCTCACGTTGCCGTCCCGAAAAAGGGTCGGCGGCTTCAAATAATAGGGTCAAAATAGGGTCAGTCTATCTGTACCTTATACGTGCTCATACGTTCTAGCACGTAGTTTTAGCAACGCCCAGGAAAAATGACGAAAATGCTCTGACCGTGAGTTATTTAAAATTATCGAAAATAAGGTTGCTATGGCCGCAGGTTAAAGCGATGGAAAAATGACGCCCGATCTGACAAAAAACCGGCCTGTCACGCCGGAGGTCGCGGGTTCGAGCCCCGTCAATCCCGCCAACATCAGGATTTCGAAAAGCCGCTCATAAGCGGCTTTTGTTTTGAAGCATCAGTAAAGACGCCGGTCAGGAACTACTTTTCTGCCAAATATGCGACAAGCTCAGCAAGAAGCGGATTGTCGTTATCGTCTCTGTATCGGAAGAACAAGGGGATGCTCACATCCTCGATGGGTATCTTGATGGGTTTGCAGAAATCCGAGATGCCGCTTGGAATCCTTTCGACGAAGCTGTCGGCAAGAAGCAACGCGGACAATCCAAGATCAGCGCATAGGGTGAGCATTTCTGCTGTGTTTGAACAGCGCACGGTATGCGTTCTAGGCTGGAATCCTAGCTTTTGGCAAGCGCGTGCGATATGACACCATGACCGCTCAATGTAGACACCTTCGCATTTGATGAGTTCGACATCCTTGAAGGCCGCAAGTGGGAGTTCGTCGTACATACTCAGAGGGTGTTGCTTGTCCACAAATGCCACAAGAGGCAGTGTCTTCATGAGAGCCGCTTTTTCGTGGCAATCCTCCGTCTCGTTTTCCATATCGGCTGAGTCGAGAACCATGTCGGCATCCTTGCTCTCGAGGATCTCTTCTGGAGTGCGTTTTCTATCGCTTCTGACTTCCAGAAACTGGGTGCCATAGTTCTCTTTGAGCGCGGAAACGATGATGCCAAGTATCTCTGTCGAGGGTGATTCATCAGAGAGCCCATACAATACGAGTCGCGGAGGAGGATTCTTCCGAAGCCCCGTAGCGAGATCTTGGAAATCGCTATAGGCATCAATTACCTTGTATGCGCCAGGCAAGAGCGCGGCCCCGTTCTTCGTGAGCTTAAGATGAGTTCCCGTTCTATCAAAGAGCGGCATTCTGACTGCCTGTTCCAGCGCAGCAATATGCTTGCTCAATGTCGGCTGATTCATGCCTAGATAGCGTGACGTTTCAGTGAAACTCAGGCGCTTCGCGAGTTCGACGAATTCGACAAGATAGTCTGTGTTCATAGACGCCTCCTCGATGTAGCTAATGTTTAATTATAGTACTTCTACTTGAATTATTCCAATATGGAATAGCTTTTGTTTGGCGAGGAATTCAAAAGAGAAGTTACCGCATTAGACTCATTCAGATTGGTTTCCCTATACTCGTCGCGATTTTTCCAGGATGGGCATGCCAGGCTGCGCAATGCGTGCTCGAAAGCTGCGCTGGCAGATTGTGGGGGAAACTATGGGGAATAAGGAATACAGTATTTCCGAGGTCATCGATTCATTTGGCCTCACAAAGAACACGTGGACCGTATTCATCCTTCTCGCTTTCGCGATGATTCTGGACGGATACGATTTCATGATCGTCAATTCGACGAACCTTTTCGTCGCGCATACCTTTTGGCCCGACAACCCCAATCCGGGCGTTCTCATGGGCTCTCTTACGACATGGGGCTTGCTCGGCATGGTTATTGGTGGCGCAATTGGCGGCATCGTATCTGACAGAATTGGACGCAAGAAGATGCTCATCTTGGCTGTTGTGTTCTACGGAGCCTTTACGCTTCCGCAGGCATTTGCCAACGATCTCGTCTTTTTCGCCGTCTTTCGTCTCATCGCGGGTCTCGGTGTTGGATCGTGCATTCCCATCGTGACCACGATGCTCTCCGAGTCGGTTCCTTCGAACAGGCGCGGCCTCTTCATTGGTATCGGGCAGGCGTGCATGGTTGGTGGCTGGGTCGTCGCGGGACTCATTGCCAACCCAATTTGCAATGCCACGACCCCGCTTCTGGGTGAGTTCACCAACGAAGTGGCTTACATGACGACGAGTTCCACAGGTGCCGTAATCGAGCAGACGATGTTCGCCAACTGGCGTCTGTGCTACCTTATCGGAGGCATTCCGGTTATCTACGGCATTGTCCTGCATTTCGCGATGCTGGAATCTCCTCATTGGCTGAGCAATGTTGGCCGAAAGAAAGATGCGGTCAAGGTGCTCGAGATCATCGAGCGACGGTCTGTCGGAACCGTAACCGAATACGACCCGAATCTTCTCATCGTGCCGCCCAAGCCGCAAAGTGCCTCTGTTTCGGTTTTGTTCTCGGATAAATACATCTTGGGCACCTGCGCTATCTGGTCAATCTACTTCATCGGTCAGTTCTGCGTATACGGAATGAACGCGTGGCTGCCTGCATGGTTCAAGGACATCGGATACACGCCTTCGCAAGCTGTCGCACTGCAGACCTGGAATAACTTTGCCGCCATTTTGTCGAACTCGCTTTGCGGAATCATCGGCGACAGGGTCGGGCGCAAGCGCAATTGCTTGGGCGCGTGGCTTTTCGCGATACTTGTCGTGATACTGTGCTCGGTTTTCGTGGCGCCCAATCAGTTCCTGTTTTGCATCGGTCTCATGCTGCTTTTCGGTTTTGCGCTCAATTATGCGATTACAACGTGCAACCTCCTCATGCCCGAGCAATACCCGACGGCGATTCGTAATACGGGCGTTTCATGGTGCCAGGCGTTCGCTCGCTTTGGCGGCTCGGCCTCCTCGATTGTTCTTGGCGGCATCGCGAGCATGGCCTTGTTCCAGCTCAGCGACGGAGTGACGAACTGGTCCATGGTCGTGCTTGTGCTCATCATCCCATTTACGCTTGGATTCATCTGCGCGCTTTGCTTCGTACGCGACACGAGCGGCAAGACCATGGATGAGCTTGAGTCGGAGAAGACCGGCAGCGACCTGAACGGAAAGGTGCCCTTTATCATCATGTGCATTATCGCGGTGCTTCTCTTCGTTCTTTGCATCGTTTGTCCGCTCGCCATCAGCGATTGGAGCAAGCTGCCCGTCGCGCTCCTGCTGCCCTTCGTGTTCTTCTTCGTGTATGGCGGAAGGCGCGCGCTTCAGCTCAGACGCGCACAGGCTTAGGAGTTAACTCTGCCAATCCTGATACGTGATTCGTGTCTTATGCGGCCCCAGTCTCCCTGAGAGACTGGGGCCGTCCTCTCCTTTTAGGCTCATAACCCAACGCTTGGTATGGCATAATCAAAACGTCGCCAAGAGGAAGGTCTTTCCGTGACTCTTTCGCGCCGATCGTGGCTCTCGCTTGCTTTCCTTGCCGCAGTGCTGGCGCTCTATATCTATGGCGTTATCTCAGCGGGTCAGATTCCCGCGGAGGTTGTTGCCGTGGCGCTTCCGCCCGATTTCATGGTCGGGATACCCCTGGCGTTTTATCTCATCTTCTTGCGTCCGAAGAAGATGACACCACTGGCAGTACTCCCGGTCATTTGGCTGGGGTATGGCCTGAGTGCGCTTGCGCTCGGCTCGCCAACTGCCGGCATTCTGCCCGTATTGCTCGCGGCTCTCTTCCCGGTGGAAGCTGCGATTGCCGTCAGGGAGATCATTCGTCTTGCGCGCCTGTTCAAGGGCGCGAAGAGGCAAAGCGCAGACCCGCTGGAGTGGTTCTACGCGGTCACGCACTATCTGGTGCGCAAGGAGCTTCCTGCGCGCATGATGGCAGCAGAGCTGGGCGTTTGGTATTACGCGCTGATTTCCTGGCGCAAGAAGCCGAGTGTTGAAGCGGATGACAAGGCCTACAGTTATCACAACGCAAGCGGCTACATGAGCGTGATGCTGGGGTTTGGGCTGGCCTTTCCGGTCGAGATCGTTGCCGTGCACATGCTCCTCTCACAATGGAATGCGACAGTCGCAATAGTCGCGACGCTGCTCTCCCTCTATGCCGCTGTCTGGCTTGTGGGTGATGCACGGGCGCGTGCCCTGCGCCCGGTGGTTCTGGGGAAAGATGAGCTGCGAATAGAATGCGGCATCCAGATGAAGGGAACGATATCCCTCAGCAACATTGCAAGCGTGAGCTGCCATGAGCCTGCGGATATCGACAAGGCCGATAAGCTGAACTACGGCACCTTCTACCAAGCAAACGTGTGGATTGTGATGCGTGAGCCCGTCGAGGTGCGGACTCTTCTGGGGATGAAGAGACCCCTTGCAATCGGGCTGAGCCTGGATGATCCGAAAGAGTTCATCCGGGAGTTTTTCCAAGCGACAAACGGCTTTTGCCAAGGAGAATCATGACAAGCCCCACTCTAGCGAGCTTTACCGCGACAGACGGCACCGGCCTGTGGGAGGTGACGAGTGCCGGCATACGCGTGGACGGCGAACTATACCGCTTCACCGACCGCTCTTTCGTGGTCTGCGCGGTTACGCCGGGCCGTACCGAGCGTAGCACGAACCTCATCGAGGAGGAGGACGACGGCTTTGGCGACCTTGCCGCGCTCGCCGTACTCCAGGAGACGGGCAGCCTCACCGATGCCGCTTTGGCGCGCTGGGCGCTTGGCGGTTCGAGCGTGCGGGTCGAGACCGACAAGCGGGAGGTTCCGGGAACCGCTCAGCTTACCATCGGTGGCTTGCAGCGTCCGCGCAAGCGTAACTGCTCCCTGCGCTACCGCGAGGACGGTCGGTGGATACAAGCCGATGAGATTCGGGCCTTTGGCGATGCGGCTCACAAGGCGATTAACGCGTATCGTGAGAGATGGGGTGGGGTCTGATAGCCTCAAGCTTCCCATAAATGTTGCGCTCTACTTTTCTCTTGTGTTCTTGGGCAAGCAAGGACGGTGTGACGGTCGCTGCAAGTTGGCCTTTTTGTAGGTATAATCTCGTCGTGAAGGGAGGCCCTCATGAGCGTGGCTTCGTTACAGTCCTTATCAGAGCGCGTCGCTGATGCGGTTAACGAATACAACGGCATGGCAAGTAGACCTGATCAGATCGATGAAGTGGTGCTTTTTGGCAGCTATGCCGATGGAAACGCGACGGAGAAATCCGATGTCGATTTGCTTGTGACGTTTCGTTCGTCAGTTGTGAGCTTGTTCACGCTCGCCAAGGCGCTCATGGTTATGGAAAGGCATCTAGACAAGAGTATTGACTTGGTCCAGAACCCTCTCCCGGAAGGCTCGCTCCTGGACATTCGCAAGGTGGTGCCCCTGTATGGAGGATGCTGACCGTCGAATTCTCCAGAAAATCGTAAGCGAGATAGAGTACATGGAAGCCATTCTCGCGGACATGCCTCGAGAGGAGTTTCTCAGGGATGAAACTCTCGAGCGTGCATGCGCAATGACGTCAATCAATATCGGAGAGCTTGCGAAACATTTGTCTGATTCATTTAACGAGGAATATTCGGAGAGCGAATTACGTTTCGCAGCAAGAACGCGAGATGTGTATGCGCATGGATATTTCACGCTCTCATTCGAGACGGTATATAAGACGGCAACGGAGGATTACCCGCGGGTCAAAGGATGGGTGCTCAATCTGCTTGATGCATAGACGCCAGAGGTCGCGGGTTCGAGCCCCGTCAATCCCGCCAACATCAATTTCGAGAAGCCGCTTTCGAGTGGCTTTTTTGTTTATAGATCCATTGGATAATCATAGAGCAGAACCAGCATATTCGTGACTTTTCATGCATTCGGCTTTAACTAGCAAAATCCTATGTTTAGTCGCACGTATGCTCCCGTGCGCGGCCTCGGGATTTATGGATTTCGGAGCCGCTGTTGCTATTTTCGGCAGCACATCTTGGAGGACGCGGCAACTTTATTTTCAGTCAGACATATAGGTCTGGGAGGTACCTTCTCCTTATTAAACGGAGGAGGCATTGAAATCAGAGCTTGCTTAGATGCTGAAATAAATTCGCGCGGGTGAGTGTTCTGCCGCCTGGTTGGATGACTTGCATCATCGGACAACTTGAACCTTGAGAAAATGCGCAGGGGGGGGGGGTACAGTATTTTTACGGCTAATTATTAATGCATAAGAGAGGCTTTGGTATTCAGCAGAGTGTGGGGTGGGGACAAAATGCCTGCAGGGAAAAGTGTACGGTCGCCAAGGCGCGTACTCCTAAAAGTGTTTTGTTCATTATTTGCTTCAGCAATCATTTTGTCTGGCTGCTCCACATCATCGCCGAAAGCTTCAGAGCCATTTAAAGTATCTAATGCGGTCGAAACAGAATGTCTTGGTGGATTATTTGAAATGGATATTCCTGTTGGAATGTCTAGTGATGGATCACGGTCATCTGAATCCAATGGCGATAGCGAAGCTTTTTATCCTGATAAAGGTGGTGCCTCATCAAGCATCTTTATTATTTCTCAGGCAATAAGCCCTGCTCTTGGTGCAGATAAGTTCGTTTCGACCTATTTTGATAAGCCACCTTCTTCAGCAACATATAAGTTCAAGAATATCAAGGTGAAAGATTTGCCAGGCGGTCACTATATGTCCTCTGCAGAAGTTTACGAGGAGGGCGCGGAGGATAGTGTTGAGAAAAGGGTTTGCTTCTCCACTGATGGCGATGTCGCAATAACCATCATTTTTGAGAACATCCAAAAGTCATATACGAATACGGTTGAAACATCGATAAGGATTCTTTAGACAGCCTGAGCAGATTTCAGCCGCTTGAGGCATTAGAGAAAGAGAGGAAAGAATGAATGAGGAGCCTGGGAAGCAAGAGACTGAGGTCCCCAATACAATGCTGGTGTCGGATAAATCAAATGGGAATCTTGGAGAGCCCCCTCTAGACGAATCTGGAGAAATGCTTGTCGAAGACAACGCACCCTCGCCAAGTAAACGAGAGGAATCTAAAGCAGGTGAAAAGCCCAGAGTTTCTGTTGATGAGAAACCGACTCCTCCTTCAGAGAGTGACGCGGGCAACGAAAAGAAGAAAAAGAAGCTGAGCAAAGGTGCACTGGCTGGAATAATATCGGGCTCTGTTGTTCTTGTAATTATTATCGTTGTGGCCGTTGTTCTTAGTATGCAGGCACAAGCAACTGCTAAATACAATGAGTATGTTGATAATCTCGATAGCCTGGCGACATATGGACTTCAAGCCGCCTCGACAGCTGAAAGTATATGCAATACAACGAAAAGCGTTTGGTATTCGGCAATTTGGGATGATGATAAAACGTGGGATGCAGACATAGAAAAGTACCATGCGTCTGATTTCAACGATGCTTTGGCAAAAATGTATGCGGACTCTTCCGTGAAGACGAAAATATCCAATATGAAAGCAAATGCCAGTGAGGTCGAGTCTCTTATAGGCAAGCTTAAGAATCCACCTGACCCAGATTTGCAAGATGCTTATGATGCGGCAAAGGAGTTTGCGGATTCAGTAGAGGAGCTAGTTGATTTAGCAGCCGATCCATCTGGCTCGCTGAATACCTTCAGCACTAACTTTAGTAATGCGGACGATGCATGCGCGAAAGCATTGAAGAAGCTTACAAAGGAAATTCCAGAGAAGAAATAATTTGCGTTACAACTCGATGTTGAATAGCCGCAGTGTTCATATTTAAGCTTAGTTCATATGGGGAAAGAAAATGCTTAATGATGAAGTGAAAGAAGATGACCTTTCTTCAGAAGCTCAGACTGAAGAAGATATTGATGACTATTCTCAGAAGAAAAAGCTCTCAAAGAAGGCTGTCGCTGGCGTTTCCGTTGGAATAATTGTCGTTATTATTGCGTGCGTCTTCCTTGCGCCTTATTTATTTCCGTCTATTGCGTCTCTTGTTGAGCAAGGAAAGTATGAGGAAGCCTACGAAGTTGCGAACGGTGACGAAAAAGAGGAGGTTGCCATTGGAAATGCCATAGCTTGCTGCGCAGCAAATGCCTCAGGATCGCTCAAAAGATCCCAATCCCTTGAGCTTATAGATGCATATTATGACGGGAATATAAACTTCATTCTCCAGGTTTCTCTGAGGCCAGAGTCCGGAGTAAAGGCATACGCGTATTTGTTTTATAAGTATATGTACGATGGCTCTCTCTCATTATTTGATCTTGTCCAAAACATAAACGAAGAAGAGGCGTATAGCGCCTCAGCAAGTGAATCTGAGAAGATGGAAGTTGCGGTTAACAATGCGACAAAGGCCATCGTGAGAGGGATTATTGAAGACCCCTCTAATCAGATTGGAGAAATCTATATTAAGGCAGTGAATGACCTGATGAAAGATGGTGGGCTTTCTTCGGTTGAACTAATTCCTCAGGCAAGAGAAATAATTGAGTCGAATAAGAACTCACAATGACGTTATTCTTATTCAGCATTGTCCCTGCTGGTGATTTGTGAATGTTGAATAAGCTTACGAATCGGAACACGGTAAGGGACGAACTTCAAAACTTTGTTTAAACCGACCAAAATCTGGCGTGTAAAAAAGAGAGCCAAGGTAAAGCCAGAATCATTTCTACGCTCATATTCTCTAGGTCCGAAAAAAGGGGAGCCAAAAAGATAGTCAGTGTATTTATTGCAATTAGTCACTATCAGAACGCCAGAGGCCGCGGGCTCGAGTCCCGCCAATCGCGCCCGCATCAATTTCGAGAAGCCGCTCATCAGCGGCTTTTTTGTTGGGCGGGTTTTCTAATACATTTGCGCAGACCTTTATCAAATACACCACGTGATATATAATATATATACCCAGGAGGTATATATGCTATTCGAATATGATGAGCATAAAAACGAGTCAAACATAGAGAAGCACAAAGTCAGTTTCGAGGAAGCGCAGGAAATCTGGGATGATCCTGATCTGATCGTGCTTCCGGCGAGAAAGCGCGGGGAGAAGCGCAAGCTCGCCATTGGCGCGACATATGCAGCTATATTTAGCGTGGTGCACACAATGCGGGGAGAGGCGATTCGTCTGATATCAGCGCGTAGGGCAACAGAAAAAGAGGTGAGGCGATATGAGCAGGGCAAAAACGAACGATAGGCTCGAGACGGCATTCGATGCTGGCGAGGATATGGGGGAGTTCTTTGACTTCGATGATCCCGCATACCCAAACCGTGAGATCAAGCGCGTCAATGTCGATTTTCCTCAATGGATGGTTGCGGGTCTCGATGCAGAGGCCATGCGTCTTGGGATTAATCGGCAGGCAGTGATCAAGACGTGGATTGCCGAAAGGCTTGATGCACGGACGATGGCTCATAGTCGCTAAACATGCCGTCGGTATTTCGTGTGGGCCAAAGGCGGTCATCATGAATGCCCCCCTGCTCTCGGGAATCCACATCGCAGCGCCCTCGCCAACGGCTACAATATCCCTCACGACACCGTCTCTCGCGAAAGGCGCCCCTATGGCAAGCGTGCACGTCATCGACCATCCGCTCATCGAGGCAAAGCTCACGCACATGCGCGATCGCGATACGACTTCGCCCGAGTTCAGGATCCTTCTCAAGGAGATCTCAATCCTCATGGGCTATGAGATTACGCGCGATTTTCCCACCAAGCTGCGTGAGGTTGATACGCCGATTTGCCGCGGTTCCTTTCCCGCTCTCAAGGACGACTTCTTCACCATCGTGCCCATCTTGCGTGCCGGTCTGGGCATGGTCGATGGCTTGCTTGAGCTCATGCCCTTTGCGCACGTGGGCCATATCGGCCTCGTGCGAAACGAGCAGACGCATCTGCCGGAGGAGTACTACTACAAGATGCCCGAAGGCTACGAGGACTCCGTCATCATGGTGGTCGATCCCATGCTTGCTACCGGCGGAAGCGCGGTCGATGCCATTTCCAGTCTGAAGAAACGCGGTTGCAATAACATCCGCCTCGTAAATCTGGTAGCTGCTCCGCAGGGAATCGAGGCGGTGCGCACAGCGCATCCCGATGTCGACATATACGTTGCCGCTGTGGATGAGGGACTCAACGAGAACGCCTACATCGTGCCCGGCTTGGGCGACGCGGGCGACCGCATCTTCGGCACGAAATAGAGAGGAAGCCCGTATGGTGCACATGACGGACGATGAATTCGAGGAGCTCGTCCAAGAAGCGCTCGATGATATGCCCGAGCAGTTCATGGACGACTTGGAGAACGTTGCCGTGGTCATCGCCGACGAACCGACAGATGAGGAGCTGAGTCGTCTCGATGACGAAGGCCATCCGGCGGGCGTTCGCTATGGTGGCGAGATACTGGGCCTCTACAGTGGTGTGCCCCTCACCGAGCGTTACTACGATGATTTTGAGGGCGGGTATCCCGATGTCATCACTATCTTCAAGGGACCGCACGAGCGTTGCTTCGGCTCGCGTGACACGATTGCCAAGGAAGTGCGCAAGACTGTCATCCACGAAATCGGGCACTACTTCGGTCTAGATGACGCGCGCCTCCACGAGATGGGGTATTAGCGGCTGGTCCCTATGCCGTGATGAGCGTGCCGTCCTCGCCGCGCAGGGCCTCGGCCGCGTGCTCGAGCGAGGCGATGAGGGCACGTCCGCCGGGATGCGCCTCGACGAACTCCACGCAGGCCTGCACCTTGGGCAGCATGCTGCCGGGCGCGAATTGCCCCTGCTCGATGTACTCGTGCGCCTCGTGCACGGTCATGGTGTCGATTTCCTTTTGTTCGGGCGTATTGAAGTTCAGGCAGACCTTGTTCACCGCCGTGAGGATGACGAGGAAGTCCGCCCGGAGCTTCCAGGCCAGGATCGAGCTCGTGAGGTCCTTGTCTATGACGGCTTCGACCTCGGTGTAGAGGTCGTCGTTTTCGACGACGGGAATGCCGGCACCGCCGCAGGCGACGACGATGTATCCCTCATCCATGAGGTCGCGAATCTGGTCGATCTCGACGATGCGCTGTGGACGGGGACTTGCCACGACGCGACGCCAGCCGCGACCAGAATCCTCCTTGACCGGCACGCCTTCGGCTTTGGAGAGCTTCTCCGCCTCGTCCTTGGTCATGAAGGCGCCGATGGGCTTTTCCAGGTCCTTGAACGCGGGGTCGTCATCGTCCACCACCACATGAGTCACGACGTCGACCACCGAGCGCATGATGTCGAACTCGTGCAGCTGGTTCATGAGAGCGCAGGTGAGCTGGGCGCCGATATATCCCTGGCTCATGGCGTTGCAATCCTGCAGGGGCATGAAGGGCACGTGGGTTGGATCGTCGTCATGGGCGACCTCGAAGGCCTGGTTGATGATGCCGACCTGGGGGCCGTTGCCGTGGGTGATGACGACGTTGATGCCCTCCTTGATCATCTTGGCGATGAATTTGGCGCTATCGGCGATGTGGCTGCGCTGCTCTTTGGGGTCGTCTCCCAGAGCGTTTCCGCCCAAGGCGATGACGACGCGCTTGCCCATGAGGTCGGTCTGATTCATGATGCACCCCTCTCTGAGGTGAATTAGCCTCTAAAAAATATACTCCATTCTCCTTGTCATTTCGACCGGAGGGGCCGATTATTCCCGCTTATTGACAGGTGCAACCGGCGGTTGCGGCCGATAAAATGCAAATTGACTACGAGAGATGCTAGTGCAACCAAGGCGTAAACCGTATGTTTGGCGAGAGGAAAACGCATGACACCAAAACGAAGGGAACCACGCATGAACGTCGAAATCGCGCAGCGTCTTGCAGCCATGCGTCGCGAGAAGGGCTATAGCCAAGAGGAGCTTGCCAACAGACTCGGGCTCTCGCGCCAGGCCGTTTCGAAATGGGAGCGAGCCGAATCATCGCCCGACACGGGGAACCTTATCGCGTTGGCCGATCTCTACGGCGTGACGCTCGATGAGCTCGTACGCGTAGATGTCGACATCGCCGACGATGTCCGCTTCGAGGAGGCGGATAAGGAAACGACGGTCGAAGTGACCGCCGAGACGATTACGGCGGCAGCCGAAAGCGCGGCAGCAACAGCTGCCCGTGCCGAGGCAGCTGCACGTGTGCACGAGCTGAAGGATGAACTGAAAGACGCTGTGGCGCAGGCAGCGGCCGATGCGCAACCCAAAGCGCCCGATACGCCACAGCCGCCACCGCCCGACCCAAAGACGCGCTATGCACCGCAGGCTCCAGAAGGTCCGCAAACATCCGGACACCCTGCACGCAGCCCCTGGGCGACCTTTCCGTACCCTATCGCCTGCGTAATCATCTACTTGATCATGGGCTTCGTTTTTGGCTGGTGGCATCCTGGCTGGGTAGTCTTTCTCACCATTCCCATCTACTACTGGATAGTGCGTGTTGTCGAGTATGACCCCAATTGGCGTGCGTCCCATGATGACACGTCTTCGAGGGGTTGATGATCATGACACGATTGACCAATGCCTCATATGTGAAGATAGGCCTTCTTGTGCTCCTGGCCATCGTGCTGTGCGGTGGTATCGTTAGTTGCTCCGCGCGTTGCACGCCAAGCTACGACTTCGACTATTCCTACGACGATGTCACCATGCGCGAGACTGGCGCGGGCTCCGTCGCTGGCGCGAATGTCCAAAACGTCGCCATCGCCTGGGCAGCTGGCTCTGCGATCGTCACCGTTTGCGACGATGCCGAGACGAATGGCGAGGTGGTCTTTACCGAGACGGGTTCGGCCGTACGTAGCCACCCTCTGCGTTGGACCTGCGAGAACGGTACGCTCTATATCAGTTACGACAGCCTGAAAAACGGCATCTTCGGTTGTTCGAGCTTTGGCTCCAAGCAGCTTGAGGTTAAGATTCCGCGTAGCGTCGCGCAGACGCTCGGTCGTTTCGAGCTCGATGTTGCCTCGGGTGATTACACGGTCGAGGGGCTGACGTGTCAGACCGTGAAACTCGGCGTCGCTTCCGGCACCGTTGAGGCGACCGATGTGGTCGTTCAGAATCTCAAGGCCGACATTGCGAGCGGACGCGTTGCCCTGACCGGTGATCTTACCGATATGCTTGATTTGAAGATGGCCAGCGGCGATGCCAGCATTTTGACTGGGCAGTGTCCCAAGAGCGGAAAGCTGGATATCGCGAGCGGGTCGGTAAATGTTGCGCTCCCAAGTCAGAGCGCTTTCGAGCTCTCCTACGACGCCCTATCGGGTCGTGTTGACAGTGATTTTTCCGTGCGGTCGGGCACGCCCTATGCCGGGCCGCCCGACTCAAACGGAAGCACTGTCTACGGTGATGCGAATGCCGAGGTCACGGGGCGCTTTGACGTGGATATGGCGAGCGGAAACCTTGCCTTCCACAAGATGTAGCGCCGACGCGCTAGAAATCGATGCCGTGCCAGCCGATGCCCTCGTCGCGCCAACCCATGTCGATGAGAACGTCGCGCTCGCCCCAATCCGTCGTGTAGTGATGATTGTTCGAGAAGGCGTTGGGATTGTATACGCGATAAACCGGCACGCGTTGCTCGGTGTCGGCGTACCAGCCAACGCCTTCGTCGTTCCATCCCGCATATATGAGGACGGCGCGTTCGATTTCGCTTGTCGTGTAGTGATGCTCGCCCGCATTGGGATTGTAGAGGCGGAATACAGGGGTGCCCCATGAGGGAGCGATCCATGCAATGCCTTCGGGCTTCCAGCCGCGCCACATGAGGTCGTTGCGCTCTTCGACGCTCGCCGTATAGAAGTGCTCGCCACTATTGGGGTTGTACATGCGGTACATGGTTTGACCCTGATCCGTTGGATTGGGGCCTGGCTGCGGTTCGGGATCGGGAGTCGGTTCGGGATCTGGCGTAGGGTCAGGCTTGGGTTCCGGCTCGGGATCGGGTTTGGGGTCGGGCTTGGGTTCCGGCTCCGGGTCGGGCTTGACGGCAGTGGGGTCAGGAGCAACCGTGAACTTCGCGCTTGCCGAGCCGGTGATGGAGACAATGTCAATGGCGTGCTCGCCCTCGGTCAGCGTCTGGAGGTACGAGGGCTTGAGTGCGACGATTGTCGAGCCTTCGGTAACCTCGTAATTTGCGGCATCAACGGAGGTGTCGTCAATCCTCACGCCCTCGAAGAGCAGGATATTTGCATCCGAGCGAAGCGAGAAGCCGTCCTTGGAGCCTTTCGTCCAGGTGACCGCCACCTCGTCGGTGATGACGGGAGCCTCGACCGCGGGCTTGAGGTTGGTATATGTGTCTGCAATACCTTGGCGGTCGGTGTAAATCTGCTCCGAGGAGTAGGTTTCGCCTGTTGTTGCAGATTGCCATTCGCTTTCCGGGAGCTTGCCCTCCTCGCTCGTGAAGCGGAACTTGTCGCCAAGCTTTACACGGACGAGGGAATTGCAGTTGGAGAAGACGCCTCTCATATCCGAACATGCGCTCGTATCAAAACTTGACAGGTCAACGGCGACAAGGGAGGTACAGCCAGCGAACATGCCGCCCATGCGCATAAGATTTGAGGTGTCAAACGATGAGAGGTCAACCATGAGCAGAGAGCTGCAAGCGGAGAACATGCTGCTCATGTTGGATGTCTCTGAAGTGTCGAGATTAGATAGGTCGACGGTGACGAGTGACGAGCATCCGCGGAACATGCCACCTAGGCTACCGGCGTAGATGCCATCGGCAAGCTCGACGCTCGTGATGCTAGCAGCCTGCGCTTGCCATGGTGCATTGCCGGAGATGCTCAGCGTGCCGCTCTCCCCGTTGACAGGCCAAATCTTCAGTTTGCCTGTGTCATCGATTTGCCAGAGAAGGTCGCCGTAGGCCTGGGCGTCGGTTGCCTCCTGGGCAATGAGCGGCGTGTCCTGGCTGACGGCCTGCCCGGGCGTTGCCAATGCCGCCGCCGGCACGAAGGCCGTTGCTAGCGCCAATGCAAGAACATATGCTCCAATTCTTTTTAACATGCCCATACGTATCATCTGCTCCTTTTGCCGATGAAACCCGAAGATCGAGATTTCCCGACTCTACTTACTTTGCTCGCTTCGCTCGAAATGACAAGGAGACCCTCCATCATCGACTGATGCCATGCCAGCCAATGCCCTCGTCCTGCCAACCGATGGATAGCAGGATGTCACGCTCGCCGATATCCGTCGTGTAGTGGTGGTTATTCGAAAAGGCATTGGGATTGTATAGGCGATACAGTGGCGTGCGATATGCGGTATCGGAGTACCAGCCGATGCCCTCGTCATTCCAGCCTGCCCAGATGAGGGAGTCGCGCTCTTCGACCGAAAGCGTGTAGTGGTGCTCGCCAGCGTACGGGTTGTAGAGACGATAGACGGGATCACCCCATGCCGGAGCGGTCCAGCCCACGTCCTCGCCGCGCCATCCGCACCAGATGAGGTGGTCTCGTTCCTCGATGCTCGACGTGTAGAAATGCTCGCCGGAATTGGGGTTATAGAGGCGATACATCGGATAGCCCACGTTGCTTGGCGGCTGCCAAGGATCATCAGGGCCAGATGGGTTATCCGGTCCCGGCGGAGTTGGACCGGGATCATCGGGATTATCGGGGCCCGGTGGGGTCGGGTCGTCGGGTCCCGGGTTGACGCTTGGGTCGTCACCAACCGTGAAGGTCGTGCTTGCAGTGCCCGTGGCCGAGACGATCTCGAGCGCGTGCTTGCCATTGGGAAGCGAGGCAAGGTAGTCGCGCTTGAGGGTGACGATGGTCGACCCCTCGCGCAAATCATACTTGCTCGATTCGATCACTTTACCATCGACTTTTACATGCGTGAAAATGATAAGAGGTGCGCTCGAGCGGAACTCCGCCCCGCTTGTCATGCCCCGATGCCAGCTTGCGTTCGCGCCAGCTGTGATTGTGGGGACTTCGTCCTTGATGTCGTGGCGCTTGGCGTAGGTGTCCGCGATGCCCTTGCATTCGGTGGCGATTTGATGCGAGCTATAGATCTTCTGCGTGGTTGCCGCCTGCCAGAACGCCTTGGGAAGCTCGCTTGCTGTTCCCACAAAGACGAACTTCTCGCCCAGGGTCAGCTTGTCGAGCGCCTCGCACCCTTCGAAAATGCTGTCCATGACGGTGACCTTGGAGCTATCGATGCTCGAAAGGTCAAGTTCCGCGAGCTTGGAGCAGCCGGAGAATAGCGCGCCCATGTCCGTAACGCCGGGGGTGGCCACGTCGGTAAGATCGATTGAGGTCAACTGCAGGCAGTCCGAGAACATGCCATGCAAGGAGGTGAGCTTTGTCGTGTCGATGCCAGTAAGCGTAGCCGACTCAAGGGCGGAGCAGCCTGCGAACATGGAGCCCATGCTCTCGACGTTTGCTGTGTCGATGGTGGAAAGGTCGATGGAGGGAAGCGAGCTGCATCCTTTGAACATCGAGTCCATGTTCGTCACGTTGGCAGTCTTGAAGCCTGTGAGGTCGGCAGAACGCAGCCCCGAACATTCCTCGAACAGGCTACTCATGTCACGGACGTAGACGGTGTTGATGTCGGCCAAGCCGAGGGACTCGACCGATTCCAGCGCTGCGCATCCTTTGAACATCGAGTTCATGTTCGACAAGCTCGAAGTGTCCAGTCCGGAAAGCGACGACGCACGGAGGCTCACACAGCCCTCGAACATTGAGCTCGTATCCGAAACGCCGTCAAGATTGATATGCGTGACTCCTGATGCGTCAACCGAGGGCAGACGCGTGCATCCTTTGAACATGGCGTTCATGTTCCTGAGATACGTCGTGTCGGCATCGCTGGCGAAGATGAGTGATGCGAAGGCGCTGCACCCCTCGAACATCGAGCTTACGTCCATGGCTCGCGCAAGGTTGTTGTGCGAGAGGTCAAGCCCGCTGAGTGAAGTGCATCCCTTGAACATGGCATTCATGTTCGACGCACTGCTCGTGTCAAGGCCCGCGATGTCGACGGCGGAGAGCGAGGTGCATCCCTCGAACATCGAGCTCATGTCCGTTACACCCGAAGTGGCGACTCCTGCAAAACTCAGGGTCCTGAGCGAGGTGCAGCCTTTGAGCATGCCGCTTGTGCTCTTTGCAGCTGGCACGTTGAGGTTCGAAATATTCAGCGACATGAGCGAGGTACAGCCTTCGCACAGGCTTTCGAGGCTCGTTGCCTCCGGGATGTTCAAGCCGGAAAGACTAAGGGTGGCAATCGAGGAGCAATCCTTGAACATGCGAGCCATGTTTCCCACGCTCGCCATGTTGAAACTTGCCAGCTCGACCGAAGTGAGTGCCGTGCATCCCTCGAACATCGAGCTCGTGTCGATGATGTTCGCGGTGCTCAAGTTGGGCAACATGAGCGAGCTGAGCGATGAGCAGCCCTTGAACATGGAGTTCACGAGGGTGAGCTGGGAGGCGCCGAAACCGGAGAGGTCGAGCTGCGTGAGCTTGGCGCATCCCTCGAACATCGAGCTCATGTATACGGCAGCCGAGGTCGAGAGGCCGCGGACGTCGAGCCTTGGAAGCGAAGCGCAGCCCGCGAACATGCGCGCCATGTTTGATATGCCCGAGGTGTTGAGATTCGAGATATTGAGCGAGGTAAGCGAGGCGCAGCCATCGAACATGGCTTCCATGTCCGAGACGCGCGTCGTGTCGAAGTGCGAGAGGTCGAGCTGCGTGAGCTTCGCGCAACCCCTGAACATCGAACCCATTTCAAGGACTTTTGCGGTATCGAAGTTCGAGATATCGAGTGTGGCCAGGGAGGCGCACCCGTCAAAGAGATTTGCCATGCACGTGACGAAGGACGTGTCGAGGTTGGAAAGGTCTAGCGTCGTGAGCGAGGAACAGCCAGCGAAGGTGGAGCGCATGCTGGTGGGGTTGGCACCCGCCAGGCCCGACAGATCGAGGGACTCGAGGGCGGCGCAGCCCTCGAACATCGAGTTCATGTACTTTGTGTTTTGAGCATGGAATCCGCCAAGATCGAGTGACGCAAGTGAGGTGCAGTCTTTGAACATGTCACTCGTGGCGCTGATGTTCTGCAGGTCATGGGTGGAGAGATCGATTGACTCGAGTGATGAGCAGCCTGAAAACATGCCGTCCGTCGCCCACGCACTAGACGTATCGAGTCCCGATAGGTCAATGGACGTCATGGCCGAGCAGCCAGCAAATAGCCCCCGAACCCTACCCTCGGTTTTGACGCCGGGTTCGATGACGGCAGAGGTGATCTTGGCGGCGTGTGCCCTCCAAGGTGAGATCTCAGTCCAAGGCGCAGTTCCATCCATCTCCCCCAGCGTGCCGCTATCACCGCTCGTGGGGCGGATGGTGAGCTTGCCCGAGCCGTCGATGACCCACGAGCATGTCCCGCTCGTACCCCGGGCGATGTCGGCGGCCTGTGCGGTGAGCGGAGCGTCCTGGGTGGGCGCAGCAATGGCTGTCACCGGCATAAATGCGGTGATGAGGGCAATGGAAGCGAAGGCTGCGATGATCCTCCGCATGGTTGTCATGATGTGGCTCGTGGGCATTGCCGAACCTCCTCATGGTGCAGTAGTCCGAGAGGAGATATTGTACGCCCGATTTGCCCGTCATGCGGGAGCTATTGCCCGACCGTGCGCAAGTGCTAGGTGGAGGGATATTGTGCTATCCTATGGCCCATGCAATTTGCGACACCACAGAAACACCTCGGGCCGCGCGCCTTCTTGGCGTGCGTGCTCGTCATCAATGCGTCGTTCATCCTCGCCATCGACATGTATGTGCCGGCATTGCCTCTCTTGCTCGAGGAATTCGATACCAGTGCATCATTTCTTAACCTTACGATGTTCATGTTCATGCTTGTCTCGGCATTTGCCATTCTCGTCGCGGGGCCGCTTACGGACAAGTTTGGCCGCAAGCCCATCCTTATTGTGAGCTGTGCCGTCTTTGACGCTTCCTCCATCGGCTGCGCGCTTTCGACTTCGGTGCTCATGCTCACGGTCTTCCGCGTCGGTCAGGCTATCGGCTTTGGCTTGGTCGAGACGGACGTGACCGCGATGATCAAGGACGCCTACACCGACAAGGACCTCAAGTTCGCGATGTCGCTTCTGCAATCGCTCGTGATTGTCGGACCGGTGCTCGCTCCGTTTCTGGGCACGCTACTGCTCGCCATAGGTGGTTGGCGCGAGATTTTCGTCGCTCTTGCCGTTATGGGCATTATCGGGCTGGTTATCGCGCTCGTCATTAGCGAGACCATGCACGCGGATCATCGCCTTGCCGCCGGTGTTGTTCCAGCCTTGCGCGACATGATGATGCGCGTGCGCTCGCTGCTCTCCAAGCGTTCGTTTACCGCCATGGCGCTGATTGTGGGTGTCGCGGGCCTGGCGTATATGGGCTACATAGCCGTGGCCTCGTATATCCTGCTCGATGACTTTGACTCGGGATATGTGATATACAACCTCGTCTATGCGGGAATCTGTGGCGTGAGCGTGCTTGCGCCTTTTGTGTACCTGCGCATTTCGAAGATGATGAGCCCCCGCGCGCTCACGGTCCTGTGCGCCGTGCTCGGTTTGGTGGCAGCTGCGTTCATGGCCGTATTTGGCATCTGGGGCCCTTTTGCATTCTTCTGCTGTTTCGTGCCCTACGCTCTCATGGAGGGCATCATTCGTCCACATGCCTTCGTGGTGTTGCTCGACCAACCTCCTGACCAAGTCGGATCGGCCAGCGCTTTTGCCAATTTCGTGTACACGATGCTTGGTGCTGCGGGCACCGTCGTCATGACCTTGCCATGGACGAGCTATGTGGGCGGCCTGGCCATCGTCATGGGCGCCTGCTCCATCATCATGCTTGCGCTTTATGCGTGGGGTCTGCGCAAGTAACCACAAGTCGTTACCCAAATGTACCTTTGCGACCCTTCCGCTGTGCTATCGTGAATCCTGTTTTTGGAGAGTGGAATGATGGGAAGAGCAATGAAGATTCTTGTAACGGGTGGAGCGGGCTTCATCGGGAGTCATACAATCATCGAGCTCATCGAAGCTGGTCATGAGCCCATTGCCTACGACAACCTGTGCAACGCATCTCCGGTTGTCTTCGACCGTATCAAGGCCATCACGGGAGTCGACGTCCCCTTTATCGAGGGTGATATCCGCGATGAGGCAAAGCTGCGCGAGGTCTTCGCCGGGCATGACATCGACTGCGTGATTCACTTTGCCGGCCTCAAGGCCGTGGGCGAATCGGTCGAAAAGCCCATCGAGTACTACGACAACAATGTTGGCGGCACGGTCAAGCTGCTCGAAGCCATGCGCGATGCGGGCTGCAAGAACATCATTTTCTCGAGCTCGGCTACGGTTTATGGCACGCCGCAGGCGCTGCCCCTGACCGAGGATATGCCCAAGGGCGAGGCGACCAATCCTTACGGGCGCACCAAGTCCATGATCGAGGACATCCTCGCCGATGTGCAGCATGCCATTCCGGACATGAATGTCGTCTTGCTGCGCTACTTCAACCCCATCGGCGCGCATCCGTCGGGCACCATGGGCGAGGATCCTTCTGGCATCCCCAACAACCTCATGCCCTACATTACGCAGGTTGCCGTGGGCAAGCTCGAAAAGCTCGGCGTCTTCGGCGATGACTACGACACGCCCGATGGCACTGGCGTGCGCGATTACATCCACGTCATGGACCTTGCAAGCGGGCACGTCGCAGCACTCAAGGCGATCAAACCCGAGGGCGGCCTGTATATCTACAATCTGGGGACGGGCAACGGCACGAGCGTTCTCGAGCTCGTGCACGCCTTCCAAGATGCGACCGGTGTCGAGGTTCCCTATGCTATCAAGCCGCGCCGAGCGGGAGATATAGCAGCTTGCTATGCCGATTGCAGCAAGGCGGCTAATGAGCTCGGCTGGCGAGCTCAATACGACATTGCGGATATGTGCGCGGATTCGTGGCGCTGGCAGCAGGCCAACCCCAACGGGTACAGGAGCTAATCCAAGCATCATGCTCGGGCTCGTCAGGACATACTTCATGCGCTTCACGCCCCTGTTTATAGGGGCGTTCGTTCTTACGGCCATCCGCGTTGGCTGTGACCTCATGATTCCCAATCTCATGAGCGAGGTCATCGACGCGGGCGTCGCGAACAACGACGTGCCCTACATCTTCCAGACGGGTGGCGTCATGCTGCTCTGGGCCCTCGGCTGCGTCGTCGCCGATATCGCGGCGGGTTTGTGCGCCGCGCGCGCATCCATGGGGTTCGGGCGCAACTTGCGCAGCGCCGTCTACAAGCGCGTCACCGCGTTTAGCCTGCGCGAGATCGGCGAGTTCGGCACTTCCTCGCTCATCACGCGCACGACCAACGATATCCAGCAGCTTGAGCGCTTCGCGTTGATGACCATGACCATAGCCATGATGGCACCCATCATGTTCGTCGGCGCGGCTCTTATGGCGTTTCAGAAGAGCGTCGAGCTCTCGATAGCCGTGTTTGCGGCCATTCCCGTCATGGCCATCATCGTGGCGATTGTGATGAAGTTCACCGTTCCGCTCCTGCGCTCTCTCCAGGCTCGTATCGACGACCTCAATCGCGTCACTCGTGAGGGGCTCACGGGCATTCGCGTCATCAGGGCGTACAACAAGGAGGATTTCGAGGAGAGGCGCTTCTCGATTGCCAACAAGGTGCTCGCCGATACCAACGTTTCCGTTGCGCGTCGTATGTCCGTTCTCATGCCACTCATCGGCTTCGTGCTGGACCTTGTGATCATCGTCATCGTCTGGGTTGGTGGCCACCTCGTCGATCTGGGCAGTTTCCAGGCGGGTGATCTGATGGCGATCATCCAATACGCCATGATGCTGCTCATGTCGGTCATGATGCTCTCGATGATCTTTATGATATGGCCGCGCGCTCAGGCTGCCGCCGAACGCGTCACGGCCGTGCTGCAATGCGAGCCGACCGTACACGACCCCGATGCCGCCGAGCTCATGGAGGCTCCCACATCCGCTCATGCGCACTCCGTGCGCTTCGAGGATGTCAGCTTCAGTTTCGAGGGGGCCGAAGAGCCCACGCTCGATGGCATCAGCTTTGAGCTCGAGGCGGGCAAGACCTATGCGCTCATTGGGGCGACGGGATCGGGAAAGAGCGTACTCGTCGATCTCATCGAGCGTTTCTACGATCCCACGAACGGCCGCATCCTGCTCGACGGCATCGACATTATGCGCATCCCACAGACACAGTTGCGCACGCTCATATCCTATGCCCCGCAGAAGACCACGCTGTTCACGGGAACGATCGCCGACAACATTCGCTATGGCAACACGAATGCCAGTGATGAGGAGGTCGCCGAAGCTGCGCGCGAGGCAGCGGCGTATGACTTCATCATGGAAAAGCCCGATGGCTTCGAAACGCAAATCACCCAGGCCGGTGGCGGCCTTTCCGGTGGGCAAAAGCAGCGCATTGCGATTGCGCGTGCCCTTGCCAAGAAGGCGGGACTCTACGTCTTTGACGATTCCTTCTCCGCGTTGGACCTCAAGACGGACGCCCAGGTTCGCGCAAACCTCAAACGGGCGACAGAAGGGGCTACGGTGCTCATCGTGGCGCAGCGCGTCTCCGTTGCCATGGACGCCGACATGGTCATCGTGCTCGACGAGGGGCGCATCGACTCGATTGGCACCCACGAGGAGCTGCTCGGGGCGAGCGAGGTCTACAACGAAATCGTCGCTTCCCAGATCACGGACGAGGAGGCGAATCGATAGATGCCTCCTCAGCACAAGAATCCCATGTCGGGTAGCAAGTCTGGCCCCGGCCCTGGTCATCATGGTCCGCATGGCCCCCACGCCGCCATGCCGACGCAAAAGGCCAAGAACGCCAAGGGGACGTTTCGTCGTCTGCTCACGTTCATCAAACCCGAGATTCCCAAGATTGTCCTCGTGCTCGTCTGCGCCATCATCGCCACGGTCTTCGACATATTTGCGCCACGCCAATTGGGCCTGGCTACGACGGAGATATTCAGGGCAGGTGTCGCGATTGCCAATGGCGAGCCGGGTGCGGGCGTGAACTTCGATTTGCTTAGGGAGATCCTGCTCGTCCTCATCATCCTGTACGTTTGCTATCAGGTATTTACGTATCTGCAATCGTTCGTGATGGCTCGCGTGGCGCAGAACGTCGTCTATTCGCTGCGCCAGAAGACTGAGGAGAAGCTCAACCGCATCCCGTTGTCCTACTACGATTCGCATGCGAAGGGCGACATCCTCTCGCGCGTCGTCAATGACATCGATCTCATCTCGACGACCTTGCAAGATGGCATGACGCAGGCTCTCACGTCGGTCATCACGATCATCGGCGTCTTCGTCATGATGATGGTCATGAGCCCGCTCGTCACGATCGTCGCCCTATGCACGCTGCCCGTTTCCATCGCGCTCACGGCCGTCGTCGCAAAGCGCTCGCAGAGGTTCTTCCTCGCCCAGCAGACCGCGCTCGGCGTGCTGGATGCGCATATCGAAGAGACCTACGGCGGTCATACCGAAGTCAAGGCGTTTGCCCACGAGGAAGGCGCGATCGAGGACTTCGAGCGCATCAACGACGAGTACTTCGGTCATGCCTGGCGCGCGCAATTCGTTTCGGGTCTGATTCGCCCGCTCATGATATTCGTGGGCAACCTCGCCTACATCGCCATCGTATGCATAGGCGGTTGGCAGGCCGTTGTCGGTGCGCTCACCGTTGGCGAGGTGCAGGCGTTCACGCAGTACATGCGCAACTTCACGCGGCCCATCAGCCAGTTGGCGGGTATTATCAACACCTTCCAGGCAACGATTGCCGGCGCCGAGCGCGTCTTCGAGATTCTCGATCAGCCCGAGATGAGCGATGAGTCGGCGTTGCTCCCCGACACGACGCCACGCGGGGGACACGTGCAGTTCGAGCACGTACGCTTTGGCTATGACCCGGAAAAGCCCGTCATCCATGACCTCTCCATTGACGTGCAGCCTGGTCAGATGGTTGCGATTGTCGGTCCCACAGGCGCGGGCAAGACCACGCTCGTCAACTTGCTCATGCGTTTCTATGAGATTGATGCGGGCGCTATTCTGCTCGATGGCCACGATATTCGCACCATCAAGCGCGACGAATTGCGCAGTCATATGGGCATGGTGCTCCAAGATACGTGGCTATTTAACGGGACCATTCGCGCCAACATCGCATATGGCGTCGACGACGCAAGTGACGAAGCCATCGAGCGTGCAGCGAGGGCCGCGCATGTCGACCACTTCATCCATACGCTTCCCGAGGGATACGATACCGTTATCAACGAGGAGGCATCCAACATATCAGCGGGGCAGCGCCAGCTCATCACCATTGCGCGTGCCCTGCTCGCGGACCCCGAGATCCTCATTCTCGACGAGGCGACGAGTTCCATCGACACGCGCACGGAGCGCCTCGTCCAGCGGGCGATGAACGAGCTCACGAGCACGCGCACGAGCTTCGTCATCGCGCATAGGCTCTCGACCATTCGCGATGCGGATTTGATCTTGGTGCTGAGGGACGGCGACATCGTCGAGATGGGTACGCACGAGCAGTTGCTCTTGCAAGATGGCTTCTACGCCGAGCTCTACAACTCGCAGTTCAGCGACTGCATCGACGAGCTGGATTACTAGCGTCGGGGAGGTGACAGGGGACGGGCGAGACACATTGGACAGGTACATCTGTCTCATTGGGGTTCATGAGACAGATGTACCTGTCCAATGTGTCTCGCCC